>JAVFAQ010000051.1:0-12512 GCA_034002325.1 Flavobacteriales bacterium
GGTCCAGGGCATCGCGCAAGGCCGCGACATGGCCCACGGCCCGCCCGCCGCCGGCCCGCACGATGGCTTCGGCCTCGGCGAACTTGCGGTGGCGCGGCCCGAAGAGCACCGGAAGCCCCCAGGCCGCCGGCTCCAGGATGCTGTGTACGCCCGCGCCGAAGCCGCCGCCCACGTACGCCAGGTCGCCGTGCGCGTACAGGCGCGCGAGCAGGCCCGTGCGGTCCACCACCAGGGTGCCCTGCGGCTCGCGGCCCAGGGTGGCGGCCACGTTCTCCGCCGTGGTGCCTTCGAGCTCGCTCCAGCGCACCAAGGGCTTGGGAAAGCGGGCCTCGATCCCGCGCAAGTGCTCCGCCGTGGGTTCGTGCGGCACCACCAGCCACTTCACGGGCACGGGCAGACCGTCCATGGCGGTGGCCAGCAGTCGCTCATCGGCCGGCCAGGTGCTGCCGCACACCACCATGCGCGCGGCGCCCTTGAAGGCGGCGGCCATGGGCAGGTCCGGCGGGGCGGCGGCGATGCCCGCCACGCGGTCGAAGCGGGTGTCCCCGCTGACGGTGACATCGCCCACGCCGATGCCGTGCAGCAGCGCCCGCGACCGCTCGTCCTGCACGAAGAGGTGGGCGAAGGCGCGCAGCATGCGGCGGTGGCCCGCACCGTACCAGCGGAAGAAGGGCTGCCCCGGGCGGAAGATGGCCGAGAGCAGGTACACCGGCACGCCGGCGCGGTGCAGGGCGTGCAGGTGGCGGGGCCAGAACTCGTACTTCACCCAGAGCACGGCGTGCGGGCGCAGCAGCCGCACCAAGCGCCGGGCGTTGCGGGCGGTGTCGGCCGGGAGGTATTCCACGTGGTGGGCCGCATCGCTGCCGTGGAACGCTTGGTGGCCGCTGGGGCTGTGGAAGGTGAGCAGCACCGGCCGCTGCGGATGGGCGCGGCGCACGGCCTCCAGCACGGGGCGGCCCTGCTCGAACTCGCCCACGCTGGCGCAGTGCATCCAGATGCAGCCCTGGAGCCCTGCGGCGCGGGCCTCCAACCGGGGCCACAGTCCACGACGGCCCCGCACCCAGGCGCGCGCCTTGGGCACGAACGGCGCCGCCAGCCGGATGCCCGCGTGGTACAGGCCGGTGCCCAGGTGAAGCAGCAGGCGCATCAATACAGGTGGAAGCGGTCGTCGTACCGCTTGTGGATGGGCACCGTCCAGCCCGCGCGCAGGGCGCTGAGCATGTCCAGCCGGCGGCCCGTCTCGGCGCGGCCCGTGTCGAAGTTGAAGGCCCGCAACGGCGCGGTGGACCCCAGCATGATCTCGAAGCCGCCGAAGAAGTTCACCCGCCGCCGGTTGCCGAAGTGCTGGTAGCCCACGAAGAACAGGCCCACCGGCCCGGCGCACAGGCGGTCGTACCCTTCGAGGTAGTCGCCCTCGAGGTTGGGCACCACGTTCTCCTGCGTCTGGATGCGGATCTTGTGGCGCAGATAGCCGGCGCCCAGCTTCAGCATGATGCCCGAGTTGGGGTTGGGCCCCGCCACGGGCATGATCTTCCCGGCGATGCCCATGATGGCGTACCCGCGCTGGAGCACCTGCACATCGGCCATCACCCCGTCCTTGTCCACGATCTGGCCCATGCTGTTGACCACGTGGCGCAGCAGGCCCGGCTCGTGCACCTTGTTGCCGAAGAGGAAGCCCCCCTCGGCGCCGATGAAGTAGTTGCTGCGGAACTTCCGGTAGGCGCTCAGGCCGATGTGGCTGTTGGCGCCGAAGCGGTCGGCCAGCGCACCGCCGGGCACCTGGTAGGCGTAGCTCGGCGAGATGGCCACCAGGGCGATGGCGGTATCCCGGATGTCGCCTTGTGCGTAGGAGGGGCCGCCGGTGAGCAGGGCGGCGAGGACCAACAGGGGCACGGTACGCATGGGACGGCGAAGGTAAACGGGCGCGAACGATGAGTAGTGTCTCAGCTTGGGACCGGTCCAGCTTGGCTCCAGTGATCGACGCTTATGCGCGTAGGAGCTGTACGAGGCAGATCAGAAGAAGCTGGCAAAGTCGCTGCAAGCATTCAGGTACAGCGTGCGGTGGGTGTCCACGATCCGCGCGGCCGCGCCCGGCTCGGGGGGCTTGTGATGCGGGCTTGTGCGAGCCGGGCTACGGCTTGGATCGTGGTCGCCTTTTGGCTCCACCTTTTGGCGAAGCAAAAGGTGGAAGTAGCATGTCACTTCTACGCGAGGAGCCATCTCCGGTGGCAAACTGAGACAATACCGAACGATGCATGGTACGATGGGCATGCCCGGCCCGCAAGTGGGCCGTTATCTTCGCCGCCCGTCAACAGCACGCCGCCCATGAAGCCCATCCAGATGGTGGACCTGGCCACCCAGTACCAGCGGATCAAGCCCGCGGTGGACGCCGCGATGCAGGCGGTGATCGACCATGCGCAGTTCATCAACGGCCCCGAGGTGAAGGCCCTGGAGAAGGACCTGGCCACGTACAACGGCTCGCGCCATGTGATCGCCTGCGGCAACGGCACCGACGCGCTGCAGATCGCCATGATGGCCCTGGACCTGAAGCCCGGCGACGAGGTGATCGTGCCGTCGTTCACCTTCGTGGCCACGGTGGAAACGATCGTCCTGCTGGGCCTGGTGCCCGTGTTCGCCGACGTGCTGCCCGGCACCTTCAACATCGACCCGGCCGACATCGCGCGCAAGGTCACGTCCCGCACCAAGGCCGTGGTGCCGGTGCATCTCTTCGGCCAGGTGGCCCGCATGGAGGCCATCATGGCCCTGGCCAGGGAGCACGGGCTGATGGTGATCGAGGACAACGCCCAGGCCATCGGCGCGGTGTACACTTTCGGCGACGGCTCCACGCGCCACAGCGGCGCCATCGGCCACGTGGGCACCACCAGCTTCTTCCCCAGCAAGAACCTGGGCTGCTACGGCGACGGCGGGGCGCTGTTCACCAATGACGACGGGATCGCCAAGCGGCTGCGGCGCGTGTGCAACCACGGCAGCGACAAGCGGTACCACCACGAGGAAGTGGGCGTGAACAGCCGCCTGGACAGCCTGCAGGCCGCCGTGCTGGGCGTGAAGCTCAAGCACCTGGACGGCTACAACGCCGCCCGCCAGCGCGCCGCCGCCGTCTACGATGACGCCTTCAAGGGCCTGCCCCACGTGCAGGTGCCCGAGCGCAGCCCCATGGCCACCCACGTCTTCCACCAGTACACCCTGCGCATCGGCGGCGGCCACCGCGACCGGCTGAAGGCCCACCTGGAGGACAAGGGCGTGCCCGCCATGGTCTACTACCCGGTGCCCTGTCACCTGCAGAACGCCTACCGCACCGACCGCTTCCCGCCGGGCTCCCTGCCCGTGACCGAGCAACTCGCCGCCGAGGTGCTGAGCCTGCCCATGAGCACCGAGCTGGACCAGGAGCAGCTCGCCCATATCACGAACACGCTGAAAGGCTATTTCAATTGAGATCGCACGGGCCGAGCAGGATCGGCCCCATTCCCTTGCAACCCATGAACATCGCAGTAGTAGGAACCGGATACGTGGGCCTGGTGACGGGCACCTGTTTCGCCGAGACCGGCAACCACGTGATCTGCGTGGACATCAACGCCGACAAGGTGCGCATGATGAAGGAGGGCCGGGTGCCCATCTACGAGCCGCACCTGGACGTGCTCTTCGAGCGCAACATCCGCCAGGGCCGCCTGCACTTCACCACCGACCTGAAGCAGGCCGTGGACCAGGCGGACATCATCTTCCTGGCCCTGCCCACGCCCCCCGGCGAGGACGGCAGCGCCGACCTGAGCTACGTGCTGAAGGCCGCCGGCGACATCGGGAAACTGATGACCGGCTACAAGGTGCTGGTGGACAAGAGCACCGTGCCCGTGGGCACCGCCGAGAAGGTGGCCGCCGAGGTGGCCCGCCACGCCACGGTGGAGTTCGACGTGGTGAGCAACCCCGAGTTCCTGCGCGAGGGCTTCGCGGTGGACGATTTCCTGAAGCCCGACCGCGTGGTGGTGGGCACCAGCAGCGAGCGTGCCCGCAAGCTGATGGAGGACCTGTACAAGCCCTTCGTGCGGCAGGGCAACCCCATCATCTTCATGGACGAGCGCAGCGCCGAGCTCACCAAGTACGCCGCCAACGCCTTCCTCGCCGCCAAGATCACGTTCATGAACGAGATCGCGAACTTCTGCGAGGCCGTGGGCGCCGACGTGGACAAGGTGCGCATCGGCATGGGCACCGACTCGCGCATCGGCAAGCGCTTCCTCTTCCCCGGCATCGGCTACGGCGGCAGCTGCTTCCCCAAAGACGTGCAGGCGCTGGCCCGCAGCGGCACCGAGGCCGGCTACGACTTCCGCATCATCAACAGCGTGATGGAGGTGAACGAGAAGCAGAAGACCGCGCTGGTGCCCAAGATCGAAGCCTACTACGGCGGCGACCTAAAGGGGCGGCACTTCGCCTTGTGGGGGCTGGCCTTCAAGCCGGACACCGACGACATCCGCGAGGCCCCCGCCCTGTACATGATCGATGCCCTCACCAAGGCCGGCGCCACCGTCACCGCCTTCGATCCCGAGGCCATGGCCAACGTGAAGGCCGTGATCGGTGACAAGGTCCGGTACGCGGACGACGAGTACGCGGCGCTGCAAGGGGCCGACGCACTGATCATCAGCACCGAGTGGGCGCTGTTCCGCACGCCCGACCTGGCGCGGCTGGAGCAAGGGCTCAAGGAGAAGACCATCTTCGACGGGCGCAACCTGTACGAGCTGGACGAGATGGCGGCCAAGGGCTTCCATTACGTGAGCATCGGCCGCAACACCGTGACCGCACCGCACAGCCCCGCGCACACCGTGCCCGCCGCCACCAACGCCTGAGCCATGGCCAAACGCAGCACCAAGGGCCGTCCCACCGGCCGCAAACGCCCGGCCGCCTCGGCCCTGCGCGTGGACAAGACCCGCGCCGGCAAGGCCGTGAAAGGCGCCGTGGCCCGGCCCGTCAAGGCCAAGGCCAAGCCCGCCGCCCGCGGCCGCAAGCCCGTGGCGCGCAAGGAGCGCGTGCTGATCACCGGGGCCGCCGGCTTCCTGGGCTCGCACCTCTGCGACCGCTTCCTGAAGGAGGGCTACCACGTGATCGGCATGGACAACCTGATCACCGGCAGCCTGAAGAACATCGAGCACCTGTTCAAGCTCGAGGCCTTCGAGTTCTACCACCACGATGTGTCCAAGTTCGTGCATGTGCCCGGTGAGCTGAAGTACATCCTGCACTTCGCCAGTCCGGCCAGCCCGATCGACTACGAGAAGATCCCGATCCAAACGTTGAAGGTGGGCTCGTTGGGCACGCACAACCTGCTGGGCCTGGCGCGGGCGAAGGGCGCCCGCATCCTGGTGGCCAGCACCAGCGAGGTGTACGGCGACCCCCAGGTGCATCCGCAAAGCGAGAGCTATTGGGGCCATGTGAACCCCGTGGGCAAGCGCAGCATGTACGACGAGGCCAAGCGCTTCCAGGAGGCGATCACCATGGCCTACCACCACTACCACGGCCTGGAGACCCGCATGGTGCGGATCTTCAACACCTACGGTCCGCGCATGCGCCTCAACGACGGCCGCGTGGTGCCCGCCTTCATGGGCCAGGCCCTGCGCGGCGAGGACCTCACCATCTTCGGCAAGGGCGACCAGACGCGCAGCTTCTGCTACGTGGACGACCTGATCGAAGGGATCTATCGCCTGCTGTTGAGCGACCATGCCGGCCCGGTGAACATCGGCAACCCGAAGGAGATCACCATCAAGCAGTTCGCCCAGGAGATCGTGAAGCTCACCGGCACCAAGCAGAAATTGGTGTACAAGCCCCTGCCCAGCGACGACCCCATGCAACGCCGGCCGGACATCACCCTGGCGAAGAAGCTGCTGAAGTGGACCCCCAAGGTTGACCGCGCGGAGGGCATGCGCCGCACGTTCGAATACTTCAAGTCGCTCACGCCCGAGGAGCTGAACGAGAAGGAGCACTTCGACTTCGTGGGGTACGCGCGCAAGTAGCTTTCCGGTCTACCCCGCAAGGACAGAGGATAGCGACCCATGGCATTGCGTCGAGTCCGCATCGCCGGTGTACCCGAGCCGTACAACCTGCCCTGGCATCTGGCCATGGAAAAAGGCGCGTTCAAAGAGGCCGGGATCGAGCTGGAGTGGCACACGGTCCATGAGGGCACCGGGCGCATGTGCCGCATGCTGCGGGAGGGTGAGCTGGACATGGCCGTGCTGGTGACCGAGGGCGCGGCGGCCGACATCCTCAACGGTGGCCCCATCCGGATCGTGAGCACCTTCGTGGAGAGTCCATTGCCCTGGGGCGTACACGTGCCCGCAGGGTCGGCGTTGCGTGCGCCGGCGGACCTGATGCAGGTGCCCTACGCCATCAGCCGCAGGGGCAGCGGCAGCCAAATCATGGCCATGCTGCATGCCGAAAGTCTTGGCTGGAGACCGGAAGAGCGCGACCTGGAAGTGGTGCACAACATGGCGGGGGCGGCCGCACGAATGAGCGAGGGGTCGCCGATCATCTTCCTCTGGGAGCAGTTCGTCACCGCGCGCTACGTGGATGCAGGTGTGATGCGTTGTGTGGACGTGGTGCGCGGTGATTGGCCGGGGTTTGTGATCGTGGCGCGCGAGGACTACATCCGCGAGCAAGCCGCCACCATGGAAGCGGTACTGGTATTGCTGGCCCGCGAGGTCGCCGATCTGCGGACCGGACCTCATGTGGTGGAGTTGGTGATGCAGAACGCGGGCTTCAGCGAAGAGCGGGCACGCGAATGGCTGGAGGGCGTGGAATGGAGGCTGGACCAGCCGTCATACCTAAGGCTCAGCGCGTTGGTAGGAACTCTTCAGGCGTTGAAATTGGTCCCATCAGAAAAAGCGCAAGGATCTTGATGGATCGGTCCTATTCCTTCAACCACCTGAGCACTTGCCTCCGGCCATCGGTCATGGTCACCACCACAAGGTAGGATCCACTCTGTAGGTGATCGAGATCCACGGGCTGTTGGTCTGTGGTGGTGATGCCGCTCAGAACAAGGCGACCCCGCATATCATATAGGTGCAGGGTGGCAGAGCGGCTGCCGAGGCCGCTGATCGCAAACCCGTTCGTGCCTGGGTTGGGATGCAGGCCAACGTTCTGCTGGGTCGGAACAAGATCGTTCGAGCCCATGATCAACGTTCCGCATTCAACCTCGCCCTTTCTGAAGTACTGCAGCTCATGGATCAGTTGCAGCGGCCCGGCAAGCTGCACGCTCCAATAGTAGGGTCCACCGCAGCCAGCAACAAGCATGGAGGTCCAGTGGTCCGGCTCGAAGCAGGTGTCGCCGGCCGTGTATTCCATCCATGTGGTGCGACCGCAGTACTCCGGTGGGGTAGAAAAAGAGCTCTGAATGGGCGGACAGGGGTAGGGAAGCTGGAAGTGCGATGCCGGATCCTCAAGGTCCCCATACGCGAGGGTAAGCGTTGTGTCGTGCAGATATGGTGGAAGTCCTGGCCCGGATGGGGGTTGGTAAGTCCGCCGAGCAATCGCGTAGATCACACTGTCCAGATCCTGAGACCAGGTTTTGGACACCACTGAATCGGTCCGGTAACCGGGTGGACCCATAGGGTCGATCATGTAAGATTCGAACTTCGACTGGAACACATCACCAGGCTCAAAGTTGTACACTTCTCCCCGTGTTAGGACCTGGGCATTGGTCAGGCTTGGGAATACGAGTGCCAGGATCAAACCATGTGGACTACGCATCTGGACACTGAGGCCGGTAGGTTGGCCCCAGACACAAGTATACACCGCCCTGCGGTACCTTCGCAGCCCTTTCGGCATGGGTCCATGAGCACATGGGCACATGTCCCGCATGAGCACATGGCATTCTCCGCCCACCCCACCGCCGTGATCGACGACGGCGCCACCATCGGCGACGGCACCCGCATCTGGCACTTCAGCCACATCATGCCCGGAGCGACCATCGGGGAGAACTGCAACATCGGCCAGAACGTGGTGATCAGCCCCGGCGTGGTGCTGGGCCGCAACGTGAAGGTGCAGAACAACGTGAGCATCTACACCGGCGTGACCTGCGAGGACGACGTGTTCCTGGGCCCCAGCATGGTCTTCACCAACGTGATCAATCCGCGCAGTGCGGTCAACCGGCGCGACCAGTACGCCAAGACCCATGTGGGCCGCGGGGCCAGCATCGGCGCCAACGCCACGATCGTCTGCGGCCACGACATCGGCCGCTTCGCCTTCATCGGCGCCGGCGCGGTGGTGACGCGTGAAGTGCCCGACTACGCGCTCGTGGTGGGCAATCCCGCCCGGCAGACCGGCTGGATGAGCGAGTTCGGCCACAAACTGAAGTTCGACGAGCTGGGCGATGCCGTCTGCCCCGAGAGCCGGCAGCGCTATCGACTGGACAAAGGACGGGTCGTACGCGTCGCCTGAATGATCAGAAGATCAGACGATCAGAAGATCAGGCGATCAGAAAATGAGACGATCAGAAGATCAGACGATCAGATAATGAGACGATCAGAAGACCGGAGCGGAAGAGGACATTGGCCTGTTGTGCTGCCACGCCTTCGCCGGATGTCATCGATGTGCGCATTCCCATTGCTGGTCGCCTAATTGTCCGATCATCATGGACAAGATCAAATTCGCCGTCGTGGGGGCCGGCCATATCGGCAAGCGGCACGCCGAGATGGTGCAGCGCCACCCGCGCACCGAACTGGTGGCCCTGTGCGACGTGCGCACCGCCGAGGAGACCGGGGCCGCGCATTTCGGGGTGCCTTGGTTCAGCGACATGGACACCATGCTGCGCGAAGTGCCCGACATCGCCGTGGTGAACGTATGCACCCCCAACGGCCTGCACGCGCCCTTGTGCCTGAAGGCCCTGGAGGCCCGCAAGCACGTGGTGTGCGAAAAGCCCATGGCCCTCACCAAGGCCGATTGCGAGGCCGTGCTGTACAAGGCCCTCCAAGTGCATCGCATGGTCTTCGGCGTGATGCAGAACCGCTACTCGCCGCCCAGCCAATGGATCAAGGGCGTGGTGGACCAGGGCCTGCTGGGCGACATCTACCTGGTGCAGGTGAACTGCTACTGGAACCGCGACGAACGCTACTACAAGCCGGCCGCGGCAGGCGGGACCGGCAACTGGAAGGGCACGGCCGACCTGGACGGCGGCACGCTCTTCACCCAGTTCAGCCACTTCGTGGACATCATGTACTGGCTCTTCGGCGACATCACCGACATCCACGGGAAGTTCGCGGACTTCAACCACCAGCAGCTCACCGCCTTCGAGGACAGCGGGCTGATCAGCTTCCGCTTCCGCAACGGCGGCATGGGCTGCCTCAACTACAGCACCGCCGTGTGGGACCGCAACCTGGAGAGCAGCATGACCATCATCGGCGCCAAGGGCAGCGTGAAGATCGGCGGCCAGTACATGGACCGGGTGGAGCACTGCCACATCGAAGGCTACACCATGCCCGAGCTGCCGCCCACCAACCCCGCCAACGACTACGGCCACTACAAGGGCAGCGCCAACAACCACGGCCACATCATCGACAACGTGGTGGACACCCTCAGCGGCGATTCCACCCTCACCACCAACGCCCTGGAAGGCATGAAGGTGGTGGAGATCATCGAACGCATCTACGAACTACGGAAATGATGGGAGCCTACGCACCGATGCTGCCCCTGATCCTTGGGGATGCACCTGTACCGTCGACCCTCAGGGTCGACCCATTGTGCATGCACCCAACATTGCGGTGTGTACCAGTACCAATGCCACGACACGATACACCATGAGCAACCTGTACGACCGCCTGCTGAAGAAGGACGCCAAGCTCGCCGTGATCGGCCTGGGCTACGTGGGCCTGCCCATCGCGCTGGCCTTCGCCCGCAAACTGAAGGTGGTGGGCTTCGACATCAACCAGAAGCGCGTGGACATGATGCGGCGCGGCGAAGACCCCAGCAACGAGCTGGAAGCCGACGCGTTCGCGGGCTGCGACATCCACTTCACCGCCGAGCTGGAGGACCTGCGCGACGTGGAGTTCTTCATCGTGGCCGTGCCCACGCCCATCGACAGCCAGAACATCCCCGACCTCACCCCGCTGCTGGGCGCCACCCGCACCGTGGGCCAGGTGCTGAAGAAGGGCGACCACGTGGTGTACGAGAGCACCGTGTACCCCGGATGCACCGAGGAGGATTGCGTGCCCCTGCTCGAGCGCCTGAGCGACCTGAAGTACGTGGAGGACTTCAAGGTGGGCTACTCCCCCGAGCGCATCAACCCCGGCGACAAGCAGCACACCCTGGCCAACGTGATCAAGGTGAGCAGTGGCTGCGACCCCGGGAGCGCCGAGACCATCGCCCGGGTGTACGAGCTGGTGGTGGGGGCCGGCGTGCATCGCGCCAGCAGCATCAAGGTGGCCGAGGCCGCCAAGATCATCGAGAACACCCAGCGCGACGTGAACATCGCCCTGGTGAACGAGCTCTCGATCATCTTCAACCGCATGGGCATCAACACCTACGACGTGCTCGAGGCCGCCGGCACCAAGTGGAACTTCCTCAAGTTCCAGCCCGGCCTGGTGGGCGGCCACTGCATCGGCGTGGACCCCTACTACCTGGTGTACAAGGCCAAGGAACTGGGCTACCACGCGCAGATCATCGACGCCGGCCGCTTCGTGAACGACAGCATGGGCGGCTACGTGGCCAAGCAAACGGTGAAGAAGGTCATCGCCGCCGGCACCAACCCCGCCGATGCCCGCGTGCTGGTGATGGGCGCCACCTTCAAGGAGAACGTCACCGACATCCGCAACAGCAAGGTGGCCGACGTGGTGAAGGAGCTCAAGAGCTTCAGCTGCACCGTGGACGTGACCGATCCGCACGCCGAAAGCACCGAGGTGAAGCACGAGTACGGCTACGAGCTGGCCCAGGAGATGAAAGGCCCGTACGACGCGATCATCGTGGCCGTGAACCACAGCGAGTACACCGGCAAGGACGAGGCGTGGTTCAAGGCCATGCTGAAGCCCAAGGGCGTGCTGGTGGACCTGAAGGGCGTGTTCCGGGGGAAGGTGAAGGGGCTGACGTATTGGAGTTTGTGAACGCGGATCGCAATGGCTGCCAAGGGATATATACAGTACTTCCTTGGTCTTGCGATACTGTTTGTTCCAGTGGTGTTCCATGGCTTCCGATGCGGTCTTTTCACAGGCTTTAGCTTGAAGTAACTGCGGTGGACTTTGGACCAAAGCATTCTGTTTCAAGGTGGCTTGGCACTGATCGCGGCCTTCCCCCTGATCCTTGCTGGGTTCCATGCTATGGCAGGCCATACGCTGCACCCCATTCTCGATATGGTGGTAATGGCCATGTTCAGTTTTGAATATCACTTCTGGGTCTACTACGTCCCAGTGATCGTGATTTTTAAATTGATCTGCTTGGTGTTCGACCGTATGGAGAAGCGCCGTAATAAAGTGACCTGATGGTCGTTACTGCGACCACCGCATGGGACATGCAAGTGGGCTGCGGACCCTGAGCCCTTGGTCTACTGGCACACCCCGTGCTAACTTGCACACATCATCGCCTTGGGCACATTGAGCGAACACCATGGGCACACTGTCCGACATCCTGAACGTGTTGCGCCGTGAGCGCGCCCGCCTCTTCGCCAAGTACGGGTTGAAGAGCATGGCCGTCTTCGGTTCGGTCACGCGCGATGATTTCCGGCCGGACAGCGACGTGGACATCATGGTGGAGTTCGAGCCGGATGCCGACTTCGACTATTTCGACCTGGCCTTCGATCTGGAAAGGATCGTGCAGCGGAAGGTGGACCTGGTGATGCGTACCGCTGTGAAGCCGCATTACATGGAGTTCATCCAGAAGGACCTGAAATATGTCTGAGCGCAGCGACAAGGTGCGGCTCATCGATATGTTGGAGGCGGCCCGGCGCGTGGTGACGAGCATGAACGACGTACCGCTGGAAGCATTCCTCGCCAACGCGGAAAAGCGGGATGCCATCGTTTATCGCCTGCAAGTCATCGGCGAAGCAGCATACAATATCGATAACGATCTGAAAGAGGGATATCCCGAGATCGATCGTTTCAAGATCCAAGGTCTGCGTCACCGGATCGTCCATGACTACGCGGCCGTGGACGATACGCAGATCTTCAAGATCACCAACAAGTACGTTCGCCACTTGTGGAACATTTATCGAGGATCTTGGAGGACTGGCGGGATTGAAGTGGAACGGCCCCATTGCCCACCGTTCAGCGATCTTTGCACCCCGAATGACCTCCACCCGTAACATCCTCATCACCGGCGGCGCCGGATTCATCGGCAGCCATGTGGTGCGCCGCTTCGTCACCAAGTACCCGCAGTACCGCATCATCAACCTCGATGCGCTCACCTACGCGGGCAACCTGGAGAACCTCCGCGACATCGAGAACGCCCCGAACTACTCCTTCGTGAAGGCCGACATCTGTGATGCCGAAGCGGTGACCAAGGTGTTCAGCGACCATGCCATCGACGGGGTGGTC
>JAVFAQ010000052.1:0-12469 GCA_034002325.1 Flavobacteriales bacterium
CAGTGGTACGATCCGAAGAGTCCCTTCTCCTCCCCGCTGAAGGCGATGAAGAGCAGGTTGTTGTTGCGGGCCTGCGCGTCCTGCACCAGGTCGGTGGCCAATTGCAGCATGGCGGCCACCCCGCTGGCGTTGTCATCGGCGCCGTTGTGGATGGCCGGTTCACCGCGGTGGCGCGAGCCCTCATCGCCCCAGCCGAGGTGGTCGAAGTGTGCACCGATCGTCACGGTGTGCGCGGCGCCGTTGTCGTGGAAGCCCGCCACGTTGTACGCGGTGCGCTGCTCGCGGCGGATGTCCACGTGGACCACGCAGGGGTTGTTGTCCACCAGCAACGCCTTGATGGCGGAGTCGTCCACGAACATCACGGGCACGGCACCGGCGGCCACCTTGGCGGAAAGGCGGGCGGTGGGCGTTTCCACGTGGGGGTCCTCACTGCGGAAGAGCACGGCCACGGCACCGAGCGCGGCGGCTTTTTCGGCGCGCACCGCCAGGTCGTGCCAGGCGAGGAACTTGCTGTGCGGGTGGATGCCGTCCGGCGAGCCGATGTCGATCACGGCCACGCGGTCCTTCATCTCCAGCCCGGCGTAGTCGTCGTGGCCCAGCTCGGGCGCCTGGATGCCGTGGCCCACCACCATCAACTTGCCGCGGGCACCGCCGCTCTTGGAGAAGGCCAGCGGATGGAACTGCGCGGGTTGCAACGTGGTGCGGCCGATCTGCAGGCGGTTGTCCGCGCCCAGCTCGGGATCGGCGTTGAAGGCGAACGCCTGGAGATAGGTGCCGTTGTCGCCGTGGGGCTTCAGGCCGATGTCCGCGAAGCGCCGGGCCACATGGTCGGCGGCGAGCTTCTCGCCGGGGGTGCCGGCCTCGCGGCCCTCGAGCTCGTCACTGGCCAGGTGGCGCACATCGGCGCGCATGTGGGCGATGGCCACGGAGTCCGCCGGTGGTGCCGGGGCCGCCACGGGTTGGGCCGCCACCGGGTGCAGCAGGCCGAGGAACAACAGCAGGGAAAGGGAACGCATCTTCATGGCGCCGCGAATTTACCCGCGGGCGTACCTTGGGGTGCCGCGCGCCCGTTGGTATGACGTTGGTGTGACGCAGACCCCGCATTGCCCATGAAAAAGCTCCTTGTCGCGCTGGCCGGGTTCCTGGCGCTCATCTACCTGATGAACCCCACCTTCGGTGTGCTCGAGATCCTGCCGGACCACATCCCGCTGGTGGGCAACCTCGATGAGGCCACGGCCACCATGGTGCTGCTGGGCGCGCTGCGCTATTTCGGCCTGGACCTCACGCGGCTGTTCACGGGGCGGCCGGCGATCGACTTCGGGAAATAGCACGTGCCCGGAGGGAAGGTGTTCCACGGAAGCCTTCCGCGTATTTCCTTCGCAGCACGAACCGGGCATGCAAAAGAACCCATCCGCCGAAGATGCCGGGCTGCTGGAGCGGGCCGTCCGGCTGGCCACCAAGGCGCACAAGGGCCAGACCGACCGGTTCGGCCAGCCGTACATCCTGCACGTCCTGCGGGTGATCAGCGCGGCCCGCGACCCCGAGGAGCGCCTGCTGGCGGCCCTGCACGATGTGCTGGAGCGCTCGGACATCACCATGGCCCAATTGCGCGACAAAGGCTTCCCGGAGCCCGTGCTCGCCGCCCTGGCCCACATCACCAAGCGGCCCGATGAGGTGTACGAGGCGTACATCGACCGTGTGGCCAAGGATCCACTGGCGGTGCGCGTGAAGGTGCTGGACCTGGCCGACAAGATGGACCTGCGCGACGTGGGCGAGCTCTCGGTGAGCGATGTGCGGCGGTACAACCGGCAGCTGGCGGCCTACGAGCGCCTGCGGCACATGGCCGCGGTGATCCGCGCGGAGATGACCCTGGGCCGTGCCGCACTGGCCAAACGCACGCGCAGCAAGCCGGCCTGACCGCGCGACGCGCACGGGGCGCACGATCGCACGGGCCGCATGCACCGATCCCGCCCGGCGGCTACCTTGGCGCACCGTACCGTACTGCCCGTGCGCCGCATCGCGTTCCAGATCGCCGGCCCTGTCGCCGCCTTCACCGTGTACCTGCTGATGCGGCACCACGGGGCGACGCCCGCCATCATGGCCGGCCTGGTGGCGTGGATGGCCCTGTGGTGGATCACCGAGGCCGTGCCCATACCGGTCACCTCCATCCTGCCGCTGGTGCTCTACCCGCTGCTGGGCATCGGCACCGCCGCCACCACCGCGGCGCACTACGGCAAGGAGATCATCTTCCTCTTCCTGGGCGGCTTCATCATGGCGCTGGGCATCGAGCGCAGCGGTTTGCACCGCCGCATCGCCCTGCACATCGTGGCGCGGCTGGGCGGCTCGCCGGCGCGGCTGGTGCTGGGGATCATGATCGCCTGCGTGGTGATCGGCATGTGGATCAACAGCACCGCCACCGTGCTGGTGATGCTGCCCATCGCCCTGAGCCTGCTCGATGATGAGGGCGCGCCCGGACAGGTGCGGCGCCGCATGACCATCCCGCTGTTGCTGGGCGTGGCCTACGGCGCCACCATCAGCGGCTTCGTCACCCCCGTGGCCACACCGCCCAACCTGGTCTTCCTGGAGCTCTGGCGCGGCTGGTTCCCGGAGCGCCCGGCGATCGGCTTCGGCCAATGGATGGGCACGGGCCTGCCGCTGGCCGCGGTGTTCCTGGTCATCGGCTGGCTGCTGATCACGCGCTTGGTGTTCAAGGTGGGCAGCGAGCCGCTGGGCGATCCCGCCACCGTGCGCGAGCGCCTGGCCGGCCTGGGGCGCATGACCGTGGCCGAACGCCGCACCGGGCTGGTCTTCCTGGTGGTGGCCCTGACATGGATCACCGGCGACGACCTGCGGCTGGGCGAGGCGCTCACGGTGCCCGGCTGGCGCACCCTCACCGGCTTGAAGGCCGTGACCGACGCGGCCGTGGGCGTGGCCGGCGCCGTGGCCCTGTTCATCATCCCCTGCGGCGGGAAGGCGCGGGACGAAGGTGATCCGCGGCCGCACGGCCCCGCACCGCTGATGGACTGGACCTTCGCCGAGCAGCGCGTGCCGTGGGGGATCCTGTTGCTGCTGGGCGGTGGCTTCGCGCTGGCCGCCGGGGTGGAGCAGGCCGGCCTGGGCGCGGTCATCGGCGGGGCCATGGCCGGACTGGGTTCGCTGCCCGCCGTGCTGCTCATCGGCGCGGTGGCGCTGATCGTGTGCCTGCTGAGCGAGCTGGGCAGCAACACCGCCACGGCCACCCTGGTGCTGCCGCTGCTGGCCACCGCCGCACAACGCTGGGGCCTCGATCCGCAGAGCGTGCTGTGGCCCGCCACCTTCGCCGCCAGCCTGGGCTTCATGCTGCCGGTGGCATCGCCCATGCAGACCATCGTGTTCAGCACCGGCCGCATCCCCGTGCGCCAGATGGTGAAGGCCGGCCTGTGGATGGACCTGATCGGCGTGCTGCTGCTGATGCTGGTCTTCGGAAGGGGATAGGGCCGGGCATCGGATCGCCCCGGAAAAGCGTCATGGTATCATCACCGCCCCGCCATGTGTACGCCCGCCCGCCTTCTCCTGCTGCTGATGTGGTCATCGCCCCTTGTGCTGTTCGGCCAGGTGGAAGGCGCGCAACTGAGCGTGCGCCACGATGCCTGCGGGAGCGGCACCGGCATGCTCACGGTCACCTGGGACGATGGCGTGCCGCCGTACACCGTGGCATGGAGCACGGGCCTGGTCTCTTCCGGGGATACGCTCGAACTGACCATCACGGACCTGTTCGCGGGGATGTACAGCGTCACCGTCACCGACGCGTCCGGCATTCCGGTCACCGTGGAGATGGAGGTGTTGGATATGCCGACGCTGCAATACCCGATCGGCAACACCACGGTCACCACTTGCGATGGCACCTGCACGTCGCGTACCTGGATGTTGCCCGCCGGGGAGCCGAGCGGGGCATCGCCGTACACCGTGGCGGTGGTCCCGGCGCCGGCCACGGGGTCGGTGAGCGGCAACGGCCAATACGTGGTGGTGGGCGACCTATGCCCCGGCCAGACCTACACGGCGACCTTATCGGACGCGAACGGTTGCGCCCTGGCATGGGAGATCGCCGTGGGCACTTCCTCCACGCCGCAATTGATCGAACAGACCATCGTGCCGAGCTGTGCGGACGGGCATACGGGCGAAATGACCCTGCTGTACGACATCCCGGTCGGGCTCGACATCACGCCTTGGCAGGGCGGCCCCGCGCCCACGGTCGCATACGGCCCGCCGGAACTGGTCACCGTCACCGGGCTCGGTCCCGGCGGGTACACCTCGCATGCTTACAACGCCGAGTACTTCCTGTGCTATGATACGCTCCATCATGATGTCCCCGGCACGGCCATCGACTGTGCGATCGTCCAGGGGCAGGTCTACGCCGACCTCAACGGCGATTGCGACCTGGACGGCGGCGATGTGCCCCTGCCGTACCGCATGGTCGATATCCAGCCCGCACCCCAACCGGCCTTCACCGATGCGCAGGGCCAGTACGTGAAGGGCGTGCCGTACGGTACCCATACGGTGGACCACGCCATCGGGGGCTTCGCCACGATCTGCCCGGACGACCTGCCGACCACCGTGGTGCTCGATGCGGTGAACAACACGGCCACGGTGGACCTGGCATTGGCGCCGCTGCTCGGGCCGGACGTGGGCGTGCATCTCTGGGCATCGCCGCACAAGCCGGGCTACACCGCCCAGTACATGGTGCACGTGGTCAACACGGGCCCGCATCCGCAGAGCGGGGTGGTGGTGGAACTCACCTACGACCCGGTGCTCACCGAACTCCTGGTGGACCCGCCCGCCCAGCTAAGCCAGCCGGGCGGCATCCAATGGGCGATCCCCGCGCTGGCCCCGTTCGGCTCGGTGCTTTGCTCGCTGTACGTGGAAGTGCCCGCCGATCCCGACCTGCTCGGCACCACCATGACGGCCACGGCCATGCTGACCGCCCCGCTGCCCGATGCCGACCCCGCCAATGACATGGACGATGTGGCCCTGGTGGTGACCGGCGCGTACGACCCCAACGACAAACAGGCGCGCACCAGCTCGAACTTCGACCCGGACCATTATTTCCCGGCCACCGACGTCCATGTGGACTATACCGTCCGCTTCCAGAACACGGGCAGCGCGCCGGCGGAACATGTATTCGTCCTGGACACGATCTCCACGGCCTTCGACCTGATGTCCTTCCAGCTGCTCGGCGCCTCCCACGCCTTCACCGCCAGCCTGCTGGAGGACCGCACGATGCGCTTCGACTTCCCGGGGATCATGCTCCCCGACAGTGCCGCCGATCCCTTGGGCAGCCAGGGCTTCGTCCGCTACCGCATCGTGCCGAAGGACCCGGTGGCGGACCAGGTCCTGTCCAATGCCGCGGACATCTTCTTCGACTTCAACCCGCCGGTGCGCACCAACACATCGGAACTGCTGGTGGCCTTGCCCACCGCCATCGGGGCCCTGCCGCAAGCGGGCCTGCGCATCCGCCCGAACCCCGCCCGCGACATGGTGACCGTGCATGGACTGCGGCCGGGCCCGCACCGGGTGGACGTGCTGGGCACCGACGGGCGGTGGTTGCTTGGGGCCACGGGCCGGGGGCCGGAGATCGTGGTCCCCATCGCATCCCTGGCACCCGGCACTTACCTGCTGCGCACCATGGACGACGCCGGGGCCGCGTGGACCCACCGCCTGGTGGTGGCGCCGTGAGGGGGGCGAACACGGGCGTTCGGTGCATTGCCCGACCGGTCGTAGCGTGGCGCGATCCTGAGCGTGGTCCGTGGCTGCGCTCGACAAGCACAGGAACTGGGAAGCCATGCCTGCGGCACCTGCCGTAGGCAACAAATACCGGTGGCCACAGGCCACGATACCCACGACCCGCTGCGCGTAGCCGAAGGCGTACGCGTGGGTCCGGCGAACCTCCGCCGGCGGGTCGGCAGCCTCCGCACCCCTTGGTGGACCGGGCAACCGCCTTACCTTCGATCGCGTCCGTTGGTCCAAGGGCGACATCAAGCCATGCCGATCAAGCCGATCACCCTCGCGCTGCTCTTTTCCATCACCGCGCCCATCGCCCGGGCGCAATGCACCGGCTCCATCGACCTGGGCCCGGACACCACGCTGTGCGCCGGTGACAGTCTGGTGCTGGACGCGGGGGAGGGGTTCCTCACCTACAACTGGAACAACGGCGCGGGTTCCGAGCAGCTGTTCACGGCCACCGCAACGGGCCTGTACACCTGCGTGGCCGGCCTGGTGGACACCACCATCAACCTGGTGGTCAACGGGGATTTCAGCGCCGGGGCCACCGGGTTCTCCAGCGGCTACGTGCCCGGCACCGGCGGCGAATGGGGCCTGCTCACCAATGAGGGCGAGTACGCCGTGGTGGCCAACGGCGCCGATGCCCACAACAACTTCGCCCCCTGCGCGGACCATACCGGCGGGGGCAGCAACATGCTGGTGGTGAACGGCGCCGGCCAGGCCAATGTCCCCATCTGGTGCCAGACCATCAATGTGGTGCCCGGCACCGACTACGCCTTCTCGGCCTGGCTGGTGACCATGATCTCCGAGAACCCGGCCGTGCTGCAGTTCACCATCAACGGCAACCCCATCGGCCAACCGCTGGAGGCCCCCTTCGCCACCTGCGAATGGAACCAGTTCCATGCCGTGTGGAACGCCGGCGCCAGCACCTCCGCACAGATCTGCATCACCAACCAGAACACCATCCTCAGCGGCAACGACTTCGCCCTGGACGATATCACCTTCCACCCGTTCTGCACCTTCACCGACACGGTCGAAGTGGTCTTCACCCCGGCGCCCGCACCCGACCTGGGCCCGGACCAGACCCTGTGCAGCACGGATCCCTTCACCCTGGACCCCGGGGTGCCCGGTGCCGACAGCTACCTGTGGAACGACGGCCTGGCCACGACCCCCGAACTGGTGATCACGGCCCAGGGCTGGTATTGGGTGGAGGTGACCACCGCCGGCTGCACCGGCACGGATTCCGTGTGGATCGGCATGATCGACCTGCCCGGCGTGGACCTGGGGCCGGACCTGGACCTCTGCGAGGGCGATACCGTCACCCTGGCCCCCGGCGTGCTGGCCACCCACCTGTGGCACGATGGCAGCAATGGCCCCACGTGGACCGGCTGGGCCACCGCCGAGGTATGGGCGCAGGTCAGCAGCGGACCTTGCACGGCGAGCGATACCGTGATGGTGGTGTTCCATCCGGTGCCCGCCCCCGACCTGGGCACCGACCAGAACGTGTGCGGCGACGGGCCCGTGCCGCTGGACCCCGGCGTGGCCGGCGACAGCTATGACTGGAACAACGGCCAGGCCCACGACGCGCAATGGGAGGCCACCGCCACCGGTTGGTACCACGTGAGCGTGACCGCCCATGGATGCACCGGAACGGACAGCGTGCACATCGAACTGGTGCCGGTGCCGGTGGTGGACATCGGGGGCGACCGGACGCTGTGCGTGGGCGACTCCGTCGTGCTGGTGGCCGGGCCGGCCGGTGGCGACTACCTGTGGCATGACGGCAGCACGGGCGCCACGTGGACGGGCTGGGCCAGCGCCGAGACCTGGGTGGTGGTCACCGAGGGCTTCTGTTCGGCGGAGGACCAGGCGATGGTGACCTTCGAGGAGTGCGTGCCCGTGGTGGACATGCCCAATGTGTTCACCCCGAACGGGGACGGGGACAACCCGCTGTTCACCCCGGTGCATATCGCGGGGATCGGGTCGCTCAGCATCGAAGTGTTCAATCGCTGGGGGCAGCTCGTGTTCTCGTCCACCTCGCCGAACTTCGGATGGAACGGCCGCACCGTGGGCGGTAGCGCCGCCCCCGAGGGCACCTACTTCTGGGTGCTGCGTTACGAGGGGATCAAGGGCGATGCGGGCGCACAGCAGGGCGTGGTCACCTTGCTGCGCTGAGGGTGTCAGCCGAAGAGCGCGCCCAGCACCTCCTCCACCCGCGCCACCGGCACCACGTCGATCCCCTTGGGCCATGCCTCGGCCTTGGCGGCGCGCGGCACGAACACGCGCTCAAAGCCCAATTTGGCGGCCTCGGCCACGCGCTGCTCCATGCGCGGCACGGGACGGATCTCGCCGGTGAGGCCCACCTCGCCGCAGAAGGCCGTGCCCGCCGGTATGGCGATGTCGGCGTTGCTGCTGAGGATGGCGCACACCACGGCCAGGTCGATCGCCGGCTCCTCCACGCGGAAGCCGCCGGCCAGGTTCAGGAACACGTCCTTCTGTCCCAGCCGGAAGCCGCAGCGCTTCTCCAGCACGGCCAGGAGCATGTTCAGGCGGCGCAGGTCGAAGCCCGTGCCGCTGCGCTGGGGGGTGCCGTACACCGCGCTGCTCACCAGGGCCTGCACCTCGATCAGCAGGGGTCGCATGCCTTCCAACGTGGCGGCCACGGCCACCCCGCTGGGGCGCTCGCCGCGGTCGCCCAGCAGCACCTGGCTGGGGTCTTCCACGGCGGCCAGGCCGGTGCCGCGCATCTCGTAGATGCCCAGTTCGTTGGTGCTGCCGAAGCGGTTCTTCAGCGGCCGCAGCAGCCGGTACGCATGGTCGCGGTCGCCCTCGAACTGCAGCACGCAGTCCACCATGTGCTCCAGCACTTTCGGCCCGGCGATGAAGCCGTCCTTGGTGATGTGGCCGATGAGCACCATGGGCACGCCGTTCACCTTGGCGAAGCGCATCAGCTCGGCGGTGCATTCGCGCACCTGGCCCACGCTGCCCGGGCTGGCATCGAGCGCGGCGGTGTGCAGGGTCTGCACGCTGTCGATCACCACCAGGCCGGGTTGCAGCGCCTCGACGTGCTTGAGGATTTGCTGGGTGTTGGTCTCGGTGAGGACGTAGCAGCCTCCATTGGCTGTTGGCGGCTGGCCATTGGCCGCCCCCGGCACGGGGTGAGCGGCCAATGGCCAATGGCCGCCTGCCGACAGCCGGTCGGCCCGCATCTTCACTTGGTGCTCGCTCTCCTCACCGCTCACGTAGAGAGTGCGCAGGTGCGGGTTGCGCAGGGCGGTCTGCAGCAGCAGGGTGCTCTTGCCGATGCCCGGCTCGCCGCCCAGCAACACCAGGCTGCCCGGCACCAGGCCGCCGCCCAGCACGCGCGCGAGCTCGCGGTCGTTCACCGGCACGCGCGGCCCTTCCTGCGCGGGGATCTCGTCGATGGCCACCGGCACCGGCCGCTTGTCGCCCGCGCCGCGCACCGGGCCGCGCTTCTCCTCCACGCGGTCCAGCACTTCCTCCACCAGGGTGTTCCACTCCTTGCATTGGGAGCATTGCCCCATCCATTGCGGATGGTTGGCGCCGCAGCTTTGGCAAACGAACTTGGAGCGGAGCTTGGCCATCAGTTCAGCGTGCTTGCTTGGGGGTCCTCCTGCGGTCCATGGTCCGGCCGTGCGGCGAACGGTCCGGGCCGGTTACGCTCCGGGCTTGCCGTCACTCCCATGACCGCGAAGGAACGACAGCGGCGCGATCACCCCTTGCGGATCTTCTCCACGAGCCCGGTCGTCGAGAACCCGTCCACCAGCGGCAGGCTGTGCACGGTGCCGCCACCGGCCTGCACCACGTCGGCGCCCACGATCCGGTCCACGCTCCAGTCGCCGCCCTTCACCAGCACATCGGGCCGAATGGCGGCGATCGGCTCCAGGGGCGTGTCCTGGTCGAAGATGGTCACCACGTCCACGCAGCGCAACGCGGCCAGCACCAGGGCGCGGCTGTCCTGGTCGTTCAGGGGCCGGTCGGGGGCTTTGCCCTGGCGGCGCACGCTGGCGTCGCTGTTCAGGCCCACGATCAGGCGGTCGCCGAGGGCGGCGGCCTGTTGCAGGTAGGTGGCATGGCCGCGATGGAGGATGTCGAAACAGCCGTTGGTGAACACGATGCGGTCGCCCTTCATGCGCCAGATCGCGCACAGGCGGAGCACGTCGTCGAGGCCGGCCACGTGGGCGTCGGCTGGGGAGGTGGTCATGCGGCGGACGGGGTTTTGCGGCCCCGCGCCAAAAGTAGGGACAGCCCGCCCAGCACGATGATCATGGCGGTCTGGGCCGCCCACAGCAGCCAGCCCAGGGCCAGGGCGTCCGGGCGCACCAGGCTGCCGTCCGCCGGGGCGGCGAGGTGGATGCCCACGATCAGGGCCACGAAGGCCGGGTACACGCCGATGCCGCCCTGCACCAGCACGATGCCCAGGGTGCCCGCCACGAAGCCGGCCATGATCCCGGCGAGGGGCACTTCGCGCATGCCGTCCACCGCCAGGAAGCCCACGGCGAACATGGCCACGTAGAGGGTCCAGATCAGCGCGGTGTGCAAGATGAACCAGCCGCGGTGGGGGGTATGGAGCACGGAGCGTACGCCCTCCCACAGGCCGGCCACGATCAGCCGGAGGCGCTCCCGCCATGCCGGCCTGCGCCATACGGCCCACGCGCCGGCCAGCAGCGCCAAGGCCACGATCACGGCCACCACGGGGAGCCAGGCGGGCAGTTCGTTCGCGTGCGCGCCATCGGCACCACGGAAGGCGGCGATGCGGGCGCGGAACAGGTCGAGCTTGTCCAGTTGCAGCAACAGGGTGATGGCGCCGATGAGCCCCAGGCCGATGAGGTCCACGGCACGTTCGGCGAGGATGGTGCCGAAGCCCTTGGTGAAGGGCACGCCCTCGGTACGCTGCAGCACCATGGCGCGGCTGGCCTCACCGGCACGGGGCAGCAGCAGGTTCATGAAGTAGCCGGCCATGGTGGCGTGGTAGGCATTGGCCAGGCGCACGTCGTGGCCCAGGGGCCCCAGCAGGTAGCGCCAGCGCCAGGCCCGGCTCAGGTGGCTGCACCAGCCGATGCCGATGGAGAGCAGCAGCCAGCCCCAATGGGCATCGCGCACGGCCTGGAACAGCTCGGCGCGCTGCTGCATGCCCAGCTGGCGATAGAAGTAGTACACGAGCCAAAGCCCCAGGGCCAGGGGCACCCCGATCCGCAACGCGCCGGCCAGGGCCTTCTTCATGGGCGCTACCCCCGGAGCTTGTTGGTGCGCTCGTCGGGGAAGACCACCGTGGGGCGGAAGTCGCGGGCCTCTTCCAAGGGCATGCGCCCGTATGCGATCACGATCACCACGTCGCCCACCTGGGCCTTGCGGGCGGCCGGGCCGTTGAGGCTCACCACGCCCGATCCGCGTTCGCCCTTGATGGTGTACGTCTCCAGGCGCTCACCGTTGTTCACGTTCACCACCTGCACCTTCTCGCCCTCCACCATGCCGGCGGCGTCGAGCAGGTCCTCATCGATCTGGATGCTGCCGATGTAGTTCAACTCCGCCTGTGTCACCGACACCCGGTGCAGCTTGGCGCGCATGACTTCGATGGTGATGGGCATGGCGTGGGGGAGCGGCAAAGGTACCGCACCTATGCGGAAGGGGGCCGGTGCAGGGTGATGTTGTCGATCAGGCGCACCGGGCCCACGCGGGCGGCGATCAGGGCCACGGCGCTGTCCAGGCCCGCCCACGCGCGCACGGGCCGCAGGTCGTGCTCATGGGCCAGTCCGATGTAGTCCGGCTCCACGGCGGGTTCGGTGCCCAGCACGGCGCGGCCGCGGGCGATGGCCTCTTCGGGCGGGGCGGTGAAGGCCAGCTCCTGCATGGCCCGCAGCGCGCGGTGCAGCACGGGCGCGGCGGCGCGTTCGGTGGGGTCCAGGCGGGCGTTGCGCGAGCTCATCGCCAGGCCGTCGGCCTCGCGCAGGGTGGGGCAGGGCACGATCTGCTCGGGCCAGTGCAGGGCGTGGGCCACGTGCCGCACGATGGCCAGTTGCTGGCGGTCCTTCTCGCCGAAGAAGGCCCGGTCCGGGCGGGTGTAATGGAACAGGCGCTCCACCACGTTCACCACGCCCTGGAAGTGGCCCGGCCGGGAAGGCCCCTCCCAATGCCCGTCCAGCCCGCCCAGGTCATAGTCCACGGGCACATGGCCGCGGAAGATGTCCTCGGCGGCGGGGGCGAACACGGCGTGGCAGCCGGCGGCCCGCAGCAGGGCCATGTCGGCCTCCAGCCGCCGGGGGTACCGGGCCAGGTCCTGGGGGTCGTTGAACTGCAGGGGGTTGACGAATATGCTGCAGATAACGCGGTCGCAGGTGTCCAGTGCCCTGTGTATCAGTGCAATGTGGCCTTGGTGCAGGGCGCCCATGGTGGGCACCAGGCCCACCTGCCCGCCCTGGAGGCGGCAGGCTGCGCTCCACCCGGCGGCGGCGGGCGGTCCAGTGATGAGGTCCATCGGAAAGCCCCGTCGTTGTTGGGGAAAGGGCGCCAAGCTACGTCGGGGGCTTGTAAAATCCGCCAAAAAGTGCTTACTTTTGCAAACCGAATTCCCCCCCCTTGACATGAGCCTGAAGAACGCGAAGATCCTGACCATTTCCCAATCCATCGAACCCTTTCTGGAGAGCCCAGCGGAAATGTCCGGGACCACGCGGCAGCTTCCGCAGGGCCTTTTGGA
>JAVFAQ010000053.1:0-12357 GCA_034002325.1 Flavobacteriales bacterium
ATGGTTCATCGCTGTCGTTGATCGCGAACGCGACGAAATAGTCCTCACCGCTCAGCCATTCCGAGGTGCCTACATGGACCCAGTCACTTCCATCGAATTTCATGACCAATGCTCCCGAGATGGCCACATAAGGCTCTCCATTGCTGTTGATAGCGATGGACGTGTATTGTGTCTCGTATTCCGAAAAGCCGGCCGTGCCTACGTTCATCCAGTTGTTCCCGTCGAACTTCATCACGGTGCATCGGTCATCGTTCGCATCGTCCGAATAGGCCACGTACGGCACTCCGTCGCCGCTGAACGTGAAGGAGAGGCCGTAGGCCCGCCCTGCCGAGAACCCGGCCGTGCCTGCGCTCACCCAGTTGGTCCCGTTGAACCTCATCACCGTGGCCTTCCCTTCGTTCCCCCAATCCTGATAGGCCACATAGGGTTCCCCGCTCGGGCTGAAGGCAAGGCAGGTCCGGGCCGCCGCCCCTGCGGAGACCCCTGCGGCGCCCACGGGCACCCAGTCGGTCCCGTCGAATTTCTTCACCTTGGCCTGGGCGCTCCCATCTCCCCACTCCACATAGGCCAGATGGGCCTCACCGCTGTTGCTGAATGCCAGGGAAGGCTCGAATGCGGTCCCGGATGCAACGTCTCCCACGTTCACCCAGTCGTTCCCGTCGAACCTCATCACGGTCACGCCATTTGCGATCGTATGGTCCTCATAAGCCACGTAAGGTTCACCGCTGTTGCTGAACGCAAGGGACGTTCCACCGGTCTCCCCTGCCGAGAACCCGGCCGGGCCGACGGTTTCCCATTGGGCGAAGGAGTTGGTGGCAAGGCCGGTCGCCAGGACCAGGCAGGCGGCCAATGGGTGTGGTGTTGTGCTCATGCGATCCGGTCTTTGTTGCGGCATTGGTCCTTGTGTTCGTCCCCTGTTGCTGTCCATGCGCCCGTCCCCATCCTCAATTTTCGCTTTCCGGCGGCGGTGGTTCATGCGTGCTGCTGTTGGTGCCGTCCGCGCCCAGCTCGATGCGGAAGTCGCTGCCGTTGTTGCTGAACTCGCCGATGATGCCCATGCCGATGGACCCCTCCACGCTCACATGCAGGCAGCTCCAGTCGTCGCAGGGCACCGAGCAGATGCCCCCGCCGATGTTGAACCCGCCCGCGAGGGTCATGTCGCCGTACGCGTTCACGTCCCAGCTGCCATCGCCATGGAACACGCCGTCCATGCCCATGGTGAAGTACGCCCCGATGCGGCCGTGGAAGCAGAACAGGCCCATGGAGCCGCCGCCGCCCATCTCGGCGTCCATGAACACATCGAAGCCCACGCCGGCACTGCCGGTGCCGAAGTTGGACCCGAAGCGGACATCGGCGCCCATGTTCACACCGAAGCCGACCTCGGCGATGGGCGAGCAATCGATGCTGAAGTTGGGCAGCAGGGGGAAGGGGATGCTGGCACCGCACGCGAAGTAGAAGCCGTTGAAGCGGCCGCTGCCGAACAGTCCGGTGTAGGTGGCCGGCAGTACCTGCTGTTGCGCCGCGCTCTGTGCCATGGCCATGCCCGCCTCGGCATTGCTGGCCAGCATTTGAAGGACCATGTTCAGCATCGCGGGGCTGCTCCTGCGCTCGATCAGGCGTTGGCTGTACAGGCTGTACTGCACCAGCAGGGCGTCCATCTGCGGGGTGCGCGTGGCGTAGTCGCCCAGCAGCACGAAGGCCATGCCCTGCATCTCCGGATCGGGCATCTGCACGTTGAGGCCGCTCATGAAGTAGTACCCGTCCCGGTCGATCACCATGGCCGCCGTGCCGTTCATGCTGGGGCCGTTGCCCGCACTTCCGCCCATGTTCACCTGCCCGGCCAGCCGGTGGTGCTGCGCATCGTACACCATGTGGATATGGCCGAACGGCGACTCGAAGTCCGTCAGGTGTACTTCTTGGTCCTGCACCTGCAGGTCGCCGAGCACCTCGAAGCGCATGCGTTGGGGCGCTCCGTCGGGGCCGGGCCTGAAGCCCATTTCCTGCGGCATGTCGCCCTTGATGTGGAAGTGGCCCCACTGGCCCTGTTCCACCCGCATCTCGCCCTCCACATCGGCCATCACGATGCGGCTGCCGGGGTTGTCGCCGCCCAGCCGCACGCTCTGCTGCGGGTCGCGGTCCACGGTGAGGCGGGTGTGCGCGGGCGTCTTCTCCAAGGTATAGGCCAGCTCCTTGAACACCGTGGGGTTCTCGTCGCTGATGCCGCCGGTGATGGTCATGCGGCCCGGCTCGAACCGGATGCTGGCGCTGCTCCCGGCGACGTTGTACAGGGCCTTCATGTCGGGCCGGTCGAAGGCCAGCTGGATGCCGTTGAAGTTCAGCGGGGCCATGCTGAAGGGTTGCAGTTGCATCGGCCCGAGGGCATCGCCCTGCTTGTCGTAGACCAGTGCCGTGGTGTACACGGGGAACTGCGGGATGCCGGTTTCCAGCCCGGTGGTGAGCACCAGCAGGTCGGGGCTAAGGACGAGGCCCTGCAGGGAGACCGATACCACGTCGAACAGGGGGTAGGGCTGCATGTCCTGCGCCAATGAGGTCTCCTGGTCGCCGTTGCTGTAAAGCCACACGGAGGTGAGGGGCACGTGGCGGTCGTCGGGGATGCCGTCGAGGTGCTCTCCGCTGATCTCCGCCCCGGCGACGTGGTGGTCGCCACTGGTGACCGCCACGTACCAGGCGGGCTCGGGCCGTACGGCATCGTAGCCGAAGATGGCGGGCCGGTGTGCGGACACGGGCACGGCACCGATGAGCTTCATGCCTTCCACCGGGAGCTGGCCCAGCAGGAAGGTGGTGGGCTGCAGGATGCCGTCCTCCACGGGCAGGTCCATGCCATTGGCGTGGAGGGTGCCCTTGAGGCCGACGCCGCCGCTGCCCATGCTCAGGTGGGTCCCGGCGAACTGGAACTGGCCCAGCGGTATGCTGAAGTCGCTTTGCACCTGCAAGGGCACGAGCTGGCCGTTGGCGGTGCGGACCTTGCCGATGTGGACGTCCAGGTCGTTCTGCGGCGCCGGTACATGCTCCAGCTCGGTGTGCAGGCGGGTGTCGAGCACCAGCGAATCCCGGTAGAGGCGGGAAGTGGCCGGGATGCTGCTCGCCTGGAAACCGTGGAGCACGTAGCCCAGCGGCTGCCCGTTGAGCGCCCCCACGCGGAAGCCGGTCCCGTCCGGATGGAAGCTGGCCGCGTCACTGCCGAAGGTGTTCAAGCGCAGTTGCCCCTGCTGGGCGGGGTCCATCAATGCGAAGTGCTCCGCCGCGTCCAGGGCGAGGCCGTTGTCGGTGAACGAGCCGACGGACACCTTCACCCGGCCCTGCACCGCGCCACGTGGCCCATCGCCGGGCCGCCCCACGGTGATCCCCTGCTGCATGTCGTGCAGCACGGTGTGGTAGACGTACGTGCCCGGCGCCCCCTTGGGGTACATGCCCACGGCCACATCGTTCACCGCCAGCGGCATGGGGTCGACCACGGGTTTGGCCAGCGGGATGCCGATCTCATTGACCAGGGCGGAGGGCTCCACCACGGTCTCCATGAAGCGCACGATGTCCAGCTTGTTCCCTTCGCTGCCGGCCTCGGTGAGGCGGAAGACGGTGTTGGCCGAGTCCGGCACGGTGAGCCAGCCGTTGATCCGCACCTGCGCGCCGGGCATCTCGGTCAGGTTGGTCACCTCGATCGGGAAGCCGTTCAACCGGTGGAAGTCGAGGTCGCCATAGATCTTCAGCTTGAAGTCGATGCGTGTGTGCGGGTCGTCCACGGCCTGGAGCATCGCGGAATAAAAGACCTGGCCCATCAGGCCGAAGCCCTGCTGCTGGCCTTCGGTGTACTCCATGCCCACGCAGTTGCAGCCGCCCTTGGAAGCCATGAACGTGAGCATCGTGTCCTTGGGCACACGGCGCATCTCGTACCAGCCATCGGCGTTGGTGAACACCTCGTTCACCATGCTGCCGTAGCTGGTGGTCACGCGCGCACCGGCCACCGCGGCGCTGTCCAGCATCACCTTGCCGCGCACCTTGCGGCCCAGTTCCATCTCCACGGTCTTCACCTGCCAGTGCTTGCCGGGGGTGCTGGTCACCACCACTTCACGGGTGATGTATTCCTGGTCGTCGGGGCTGTGGACGCGGAAGGTGAACTCCGTGGCCGATGACCGGAACGCGAAGTCCACCGCGCGGGCCGCGTTCGCATGGCGTACATGCACGGGCAGGAGGAGCGGTGGGGCATCGCCGCCCTGCTGTTGGAAGCCGCCACCCTGCTGTTGGAAGCCGCCGAAATTCTCCGGCGGCCCGTCCAGGGATGCGGCCAGGGCGCCCTCGAATTCGGTCTCCGGGTGGGCGATGCCCGGGTACATCACGGCGTTGCTGTTGATCAGCTCCACGCGGGCGCCGGCGATCCGCGGGTCGGGCTCATTGAACGGTGCCACCGCGGGTGCGATGTGGAAGTGGATCCGGTGCAACTTGAAGGGGATGGTGGCGTCCACCAGGAGGCCGCCTTCGGCCGGTACGTCCACCGTGATGGTGTCGCGGTCGTAGAGGTCCAGGTCGGTGGGCACCACCACGATCTTGCGGCCGTTGCCCGAGGGCACGTTCAGGAACACGCGTTGGGAGACCCCGCCACCGGGGGCCTGGATCGGCTGGCTGCCCGTGATCACGCCCTGCTGGCCGGTGGCGGGATCGTAGTAATAGGCCTTGCCGGTCACGGCCTCGCCGTTCTCGTTCCATAAGTCCACGGCCACCTCGCCCTTGGGCTGCATCCACAGTTCGCCCTCGTTGTAGTTGTAGCCCCACTCCAGGGCGCCCACGTCGCCGGTCTGCTGGTTCACGGTCTCCTGCCTGAACACCGTGTGTACGATGGGGGAGAAGCCGGTCTTGCCCAGCGTGAGCACGTAGAACATCACGGGGCTGAACACGTTGTTCTGGGTGCCGTTGCTCCAAAGCTCCTTCTCGTGGACCCGGCCATCGGCCCCGGTGCTCCCGAAACGGGCCAGCTGCATGGGGAAGCCTTGGTACTGCAAGGCCGCCTGGATGAAGTTGAACCCGTCCGCAGGCGATCCCTGGATGCCCAGCCCCCATTTCTTTCCGGTGAAGGTCTCGCGCATGAAGGCCATGGCCTGTTCGTCCACCCGCCACAGGGCCCAGCCCACACCGGGTTCGTTCAGGGCCATGTCGCCCTGCACCCCGGCGGCGCTGTTCTTCACCGTGGCCGATACCTGCGGGCGCATCTTCGACACGAAGCTCATGTTGTACAGCCACGTGGGGCCGGTGTGGTAGCCGGCGGGATGCGTGTCGTCCAACGTGCTGTGGCTGCCGTCGCCATGGCTGGCCAGGCCGAGCGGCGGGGCGGGCGCGCAATCGGGGTGGACGTAGGAGTAGTCCGGCCCCTTGCAGGTCCAGCTGTACGGGTAGGCGTAGGGCACCTTGCGCACGTGGTTGAAGAAGCTCCATTGGGTGTGGAAGTCGTCCACCGGCCGCACGTGCGTGTAGTACTTGTTGCTGAACTCGTCGAAGCGGACCAGGTGGTGGAAGTCCACTTCGCCGCTGGCATTGGTGATGCCCTTGGCGAGGACCTCGTACTGGTTGCCGCCCACCGTGAGCAGTTCGGGCTGCACGTGGTGCTGGCCGGGGCTCAGCTCGTCCGTGGGCACCATGGCCGGGCGCGTGCCCTTCCGGCGCATCAGCAGCACCTCCGCGTTGTTCTTCACCTGCGACTTGTCATACTGCTCGGTCACCAGCACACGCACGCCGAAGGTGCGTACCCGTGCATGGAACAGGCCCAGGTCGTTGTCCTCCGGGATGCCCGCGTTGAACTGCGCCGGCTGGGCATAGTACTGGTGGGCCGCCGTGCCGATGCGCACCATGAGCACCCGTCGCCAGCCGTCGCATGTCACTTTGCCCGTGAATTCGCCGTAGGTGTCGTTCACGTTCACGCTGCCGTCCTTCCAACCGAAGTCGATGGCATGCAGGCCGGGCACGTTGAAGCTGAAGCTGCCGTTGGCACCCGTGGTGGTGGTGGCCAGCACGGGCATGCTCACGAAATTGCCCGGCGTGGTGTACACCCCGTTGCCCACCACCAGGACGTTGCCGGGCAGCAGCAGCTTGGGGTCCACGCCCGCTCCCAGCTGCACGCTTCCCTTCAGCTGCACGGCCTGCACCAGTTGCACGGTGACACCCGCCAGCGGGCTTTGCTGAAAGGCGTCATAGCCCGCACGGTTCCCGAGGACCAGGCCGCCCATCTCCGCGAAGCCGATGCCCGGCAGGGCCGGGGTGTTGTTGTTCCCGGGGGGCTGTACCGGCCCCACCTGCATGTTCCCGAAGGGGTTGCCGTTGCCGCCTCCCTGCTGCCCCATCTGCAGGTTCGCCCATGGGTTGCCGTTGCCTCCGGGGCCCTGCACCTGTTCCATCTGCGCGTTCGCGGGCGGGCCGGCGCCGGGGTCGGTGTACGTGCCCGGCGTGGGCCAGTAATAGCGGAGCCTGCCATGCAGGTTGCTGTTCACGAACTCCTCTCCGATCCAGGGGTCCTGTACGGGGGGCATGACGGGCGCCATGGGTTGCTGCCCCACCGGCGCCACAAGGCCCGGGCCCACGCTGAACACATGGACCTCGCTCCTTCCCTGGTTGCTGATGCCCACCTGGCCGTTCAGGTCCCGGGCGGTGACCTGCACGGCGTATTGCTTCCCCGGGGTGAAGGCCAGGTCGCCGGGCTGCCGCACGTACACGGTGTTCATCAACCCTTCCTTCAGCAGGATGGGCAGGCCGACCTGGTAGGTGCGCGCGGCGATGATCGCATCGTTCGGGTCCTGCCCGGGGAACATGGTGGTCACCAACAGGTCGTAGGCCACCATGGCACCGGCCAGGTTGCCCAATGGCGGCGTCCAGCTGAAGACCGGGTTCTTCATCTGGCCGGGGACCACCGCGCCGTTCACCGGCTGGGTGATGATGGGCGGAAGGGCGTATTGGATGTTGATGGACGTGCAGCCGGCCGTGGGTGCGGAGAGCATCTGCGGGCCGTTGTGGTCGTAGGCCGCCACGCAGAACTGGTACACCCCTTCGGGCAATTGCCCGGTCTGCATGATCGCCTGCTCCATCTCGGGCGGGGCGTTGGTCTGCACGTACTGCGGGTCCAGGAAGTCCATCAGCCCCGGCTGGTTGCTCAGCACCACGGTGCCCATGGGCGGCAGCGTGATCGGCACGGGGCCGCGATGGCCCGCCTCGGTGCGCACGAACAAACCGTTCTGCAGGTTGGTGAAGCTGCCTTCCAGGCGTACGTCCAGGGAATTCGGCGTGGTGTTCGTGAGGGTGATGACGGCCTGCCCGCCCAGGTCGGCGTAGTCGTACACGTAGGCCGAGTAAGGCGGGATGATGTTGAAGGTGATGGCCACCTGCTGGGCACGCAGCACGGCGGGGAGGAGCGTGAGCAGGCCGGCCAACAGGAGTACATGGGTGCGGGTCGGGCGGTGCCCCCGCTCGCTGTTCGGCATTGACCGTCCACCCCTGTGGTTCGTTCGCATGGCTCAGAAGTTCATTCCGTAAGTGACCCGGGTCGTGATCTCGTCGAACGTCTTGAACACCGTCTCGTCGACGGCCTGGTTGTGCAGGTAGATGCCCTGCAGGGAAATGCGTCCCTTCTTGTGGACGGCCACGCTGAGATCGGCCATGCCGTTGAGCGTGTACCCGTTCTCCACCCCGTTGAAATGGTTGCGGTTGCACATGCCATTGAGGCCGATCTGCACCTTGCGCTTCCATACGGGGAAGCCGAACCCCGCGCCCGCGCCCATGCTGCCCACATCGCCCTGCGGCAGCATGGTGTTGTTGTAATTGACCGAGGCGGTCGCGGTGATCGCCCGCTTGACCCATGTGTGGCTGTACACGAAGGCGCCCACCAGGGTGTGCTGGTCGGGCGCCGCGTTGATGCTCTCCACCGGGCTGTTGAGCGCTTGGTACACCGTGACCAGCTGTATGCTGCGGGCCGTCCGGTCGTTCACCAGGTTCAGGTAGGGCACCAGGGTGTAGCTGTTGCTCACCTGCTTGAACAGCTCGGCGTCCGGTGCCACGCGCGTGGGGTTCTGCGTCACCCCGAAGTTGCTCCAGCCGGCATTGAGGCCGAACCGTTGGCCGGGGTTCCAGTTCACGCCCAGGTTGCCGATGATCCGCTCACTGGTCACCGTCCGCTGCCCGTGGATGTTGTCGCGTTGCAGGCCCATGTTGGCCGTCACCGACACGCGCCCGCTGTCCATGCGCAGGTGGGGGGCCAGGGTCCATTGCTCCATGTCGTTCTGGAAGAAGTAGGCGCCCATGCTGCGGTACTCCGGATCGATCCGCTTGTAGGTCACGCCCACTCCGCCGTTGGCGCCCTGGTAATGGAGGCCGGTCTCCCCGGCCGTGAGGAACTGGGTGCTGATGCGTGCGCCGATCAGGTCCCGCAACAGGCCCTGCGTAAGGCCCGCCTGTGCGCCCACGTCCATGTCCGCCCGCCGGTCGTCCAACGTGTAGGCGCTGCCCCCCACGTCCACCTTCCAGTATAAACGGCGCTTGTCACGGCGGTACAGGTCCTTCCGCCAGGAGAGGCCCACGGCGGTGTTGCGCTGGGGCGGTACGCTGTCCCGGAGCGAAGCGTCCAAGGACCCCTCCACGTCCCAGCCATGCAGGTAGCTCACATCGAAATAGTTCTCGGCGTTACCGATGCCCACCTTGGCGGCGTAGGCCATGCGGGTGAAACTGGGCTGCGGGCGGTAGGCGAGCGGGTTGGCGAACTGGGCACTGTCCAGCGCCGTGCTGCGGTTGAGCCGGCCATACATGAGACCCATGCGCAGGCCCGTGCCCCGGCCGCCCTCCTGGTAGGCGGTGTTGATCTCCACCCCGCCCCCCAGCAGCCGGTGCCCCGCCAAGGTGTAAGGGCTGAAGTTCACGTTGCGGTAGCCCGCATGCACGGTGAGCCACTTGTAGCGCGGGCTGATCCCGTACTGGTTGAAGGGCTGGTAGAACCGGTTCTCGAAATTGCCCACCAATACCTGGAAGGGCATCTGCACTCCGAGCACCGTGAGGGTGGGCGCCCCGCTGATGGTCCAGGTGAAGGGCTGCCGGCGGGCCGCGATGCCATCGACCACATAGTGCTGAAGCGAGATGTTCAAGCTGCCGCTGAAGGTCACCGGCTTCTTCAGGTCGATCCGCTCGATGTCCTGCGCACCGAGCAGGACCGGGATCGCCAATGGGCCGATGGCGATGAGCTTGCGGAGGTGTTGGGTGAACATGGTGCCGACGGTGCGATGTGGCGCAAGGTGCCCACGGCGGACAGGCCATGCCAGACGGATCGACCGAACGGTCGCGGATCCGATCGAACGGTGATGACGCCGCTTGGCCCGGCCGTGCCCGGTGGTGCCGGGGCCTTACGCTCGGCCGTGGAGCAGTTCGAACTACCCGGCCGCCACCGAGGCTTCCCCGGTCGGCCCCCGGGATGCTGAAGGTGTGGGAACAGATGCTGCCGTTCGCGGCCGAGGGCCCGAGGGTGCTGAATGATGGCCCGGGCGCATGCCTCAGACCGCCGCCTGCATCGCTGCCAGCGTATCACCGAACGTGATCGCCCGGTGCGAGGCGTGGTACACGCACTTCCCGGCGCGGACCACCAGCACCTGCGGCGATTCGTGCCGCACACCGTAGCGCGCCTCCACCGCATCGCTCACCGCCCGGTGCGCCAGCAGGTCCAGAAAGTACGCGGGATGCCCGATGGCCCCGGCCTCCAGGCGGTCCAGGGCGCCCGCGCTGATGCTGCATTGCGTGCTGTGCTTGAAGACCAGCACCGGCCGCTCGGCGGAAAGCCGGTCGATCGCGTCCAATTCCGCGACCGCGGTGAGGGGTGTCCATTCCATGCCGCGAAGATCGGCCAACGGCGGCGGTGCCGAAGCCGCACGCACGCCCGGTGAAGGGGGTCGGCGCAGGCACCCTATATTGCCGTCGTGCCGGTGACGAAGATGTCGTCAGTGACAGCCGGAGCCGTTCCTTCGAACCCGATGAAATGCCTTTTCCGCATGCAGCGAACACTTCCGACCTTCGTGAAGTGAGCCACACACTTTCCCCGTCCGACACGCACGTGCAGACCGAAATGGCCGCCCTGGCCGGTCGCTTCGTCAACAGCACGAACCGCAACGTCTTCCTCACCGGCAAGGCGGGCACCGGCAAGACCACCTTCCTGCAACGCCTCGCCCGGCACACGCACAAGCGCCACGTGGTGCTGGCGCCCACGGGCATCGCCGCGCTCAACGCCGGCGGGGTCACCATCCACAGCCAGTTCCTGCTGCCCTTCGGCTCGTTCGTGCCCGAGCGCCGCCTGCCCGCCGACATCCCCGAGTACGGCGCCTTCCACGACCGCGACACCCTCACCCGCCGCCACGCGCTCAACGGCCTGCGCCGCAACGTGCTGCGCGGGGTGGACCTGCTGATCATCGACGAGGTGAGCATGCTCCGCGCCGACGTGCTCGATGCCATCGACCACCGCATGCGCGGCCTGCGCGACCGCAGCAGGCCCTTCGGTGGTGTGCAGGTGCTCTTCATCGGCGACCTCTACCAGCTGCCCCCGGTGGTGAAGGACCACGAGTGGGACGTGCTGCGCCGCTGGTACCCCAGCATGCACTTCTTCGAGTCACTGGCCCTGAAGGAAAGCGGGTACGCCCACATCGAGCTGGACAAGATCTTCCGACAGCAGGACGAGCGCTTCATCCGCATCCTGAACAACTTCCGCGAGAACACCGTGACGGCCGACGATGTGGACGCGCTGAACGCGCATTACCGCCCCGCTTTGACCGAGGCCGATACCCAGGGCGTGATCACCCTCACCACCCACAACCGCACCGCCGACGAGATCAACCAACGGGCGCTGGACAAGCTGCCCGGCGAGGCCCGCGCATACGGGGCCGTGATCGAGGGCGACTTCCCCGAAAGCATGTTCCCCGTGCTGCGCGAGGTGCGGCTGAAGACCGGCGCCCAGGTGATGTTCACCCGCAACGACCCGGACAAGATGTACTTCAACGGCAAGTTGGCGCGTGTCACCGCCGTGGACAAGGACGGCGTGGAAGTGGAGATGCTGGACGACGGCACCGGGGTGACGTCCGGGATGAAGTACAGGCTCAAGCGCGAGGTCTGGGAGAACAAGCGCTACGTGGTGGACGGCGCCACGAAGGAGCAGAAGGAGCAGGTCCTGGGCACCTTCGAGCAATACCCCGTGAAATTGGCCTGGGCCATCACCGTGCACAAGAGCCAGGGCCTCACCTTCGACCGCGCCATCATTGACGTGGGGCAGGCCTTCGCGCCCGGCCAGGTGTACGTGGCGCTCTCGCGGCTGCGCTCCTTGGACGGGCTGATGCTGCGCACGCGCATCGCGCCCCATGTGGTGAGCACCGACCGCGACGTGGTGGCCTTCAGCGAACGCCGCCTCACCCAGCAGCCGCTGCCCGAGCAACTGAAGGAGCAACAGCAGCGGTACGTGCGGGCCGTGCTCTCCGAGACCTTCGACCTGGGCGAACTGCAGCGCCGCGTGGATCACGTGCAGAAGGACCACACGGTGGCGGGCGAGTTCGAGGACGAGAGCATGCGCACCGCCCTGGCCCGCCTGCAGGAGAAGCTGCGCGCCGAGGAGAGGAACACTGCGGGGTTCCGGGGCCAGCTGCTGGGCCTGCTGCAGCGGAACGACCGGGACATGCTGCTGGAGCGGCTGAGGAAGGGCGCCGACTATTACAGCGCGCTGCTCACCGAGGCCATGAAGGACCTGCTGCGGCACCTGGCCCAGGTGGAGCGCCTGAGCCGCACCAAGCAGTACGCCACGGCCCTGCGCGAGATCGACGGCATGCTGGTGAAGAAGGCCACCATGATCGCCAAGGCCGCCCACATCGTCACCTGCATCCTCAACGACCAGGAAGTCGACCGGCGGCCCGACCTGGACAAGGTGCTGGCCGATGAACGCCATGCCCTGGTGGCGCAAGTGCAGGCCTGGGCGGAGGAACACGCGCCCGCCACCACCCGCAAGAGCGGCCGCACACGCAAGGGCGGCCCGGGCGACGGCCATGCCGATGAATGGCTGGACGATGAGCCGAGGCCCCGCCGGCGCAAACGGACGGCCGACGGACCCGCCGAACCCAAGATCAAGGGCGAGACCTACCTGAAGACCTACGCGGCGATCAAGGAGGGCAAGTCGTTGCAGGAGGTCGCCAACGAGCGGTCCATGGCGCTCAGCACCATCGAGGGACATGCCGCGCGGGGCATCGCCGAAGGCGTGCTGGGGATCGACGACCTCATGCCGGCGGAGGCGCACACCGCCATCGCCGACTGGATGCGCGAGAATCCCGCGAAGGGCCTCAACGATGCCCGGGC
>JAVFAQ010000054.1:0-12339 GCA_034002325.1 Flavobacteriales bacterium
GCTACGTGGGCGTGGCCGGGGCCGCGCTGCTGCTGCACCTGGCCGGCGGTGCGGCCGCGCTGGCCGGCATGAAGCTGCTGCACGCGCTGCAATATCCCGTGGTGCTGCTGCTGATCTGGGCCGCTTCGCTGCTGCCCGCACGCGGCTGAGCGAGCCATCGCACCCGTGGGACCGGTGCGATCGGTGGGCGCATGGGGATGCACCGTCCACGCACCGTCACGCGCGGTCCCCGCCCGGCGATCGGCGGCCCGGCTACCTTTGGCCGCCAACCATCACCCACCATGCAACGGGACACCGCCATTTTCGACCTGATCGACCAAGAAAAAGACCGGCAGACCCACGGCCTGGAGCTGATCGCCAGCGAGAACTTCGTGAGCCCCCAGGTGATGGAGGCCATGGGCAGCGTGCTCACCAACAAGTACGCCGAGGGCCTGCCCGGCCGCCGCTATTACGGCGGCTGCGAGATCGTGGACCAGGTGGAGCAGCTGGCCATCGACCGGGCCCGTGCCCTGTTCGGTGCGGCCTGGGCCAATGTGCAGCCCCACAGCGGCGCCCAGGCCAACGCCGCGGTGATGCTCGCCTGCCTGCGGCCCGGCGACACCATCCTGGGCTTCGACCTGAGCCACGGCGGCCACCTCACCCACGGCAGCCCGGTGAACTTCAGCGGCAAGCTCTACCGCCCCACGTTCTATGGCGTGGAAAAGGAGAGCGGCCGGGTGGACATGGACCGCGTGCGCGACACCGCCCGCCGCGAGAAGCCCAAGCTGATCATCGCCGGGGCCAGCGCATACAGCCGCGACTGGGACTACGCCGCCTTCCGGTCCATCGCCGATGAGACGGGCGCCCTGCTGATGGCCGACGTGAGCCACCCCGCCGGCCTGATCGCCGCCAAGTTGCTCAACGACCCCCTGCCCCACTGCCACATCGTGACCACCACCACGCACAAGACCCTGCGCGGGCCGCGTGGCGGGCTGGTGATGATCGGCCGCGACATGGAGAACCCCTGGGGCCTGAGGACGCCCAAGGGCGAGGTGCGCATGCTCAGCGCCCTGCTCGATGCCGCGGTGTTCCCCGGCACCCAGGGGGGCCCGCTGGAGCACGTGATCGCCGCCAAGGCCGTGGCCTTCGCCGAGGCCGCCACGCCCGCCTTCGCGGCCTACGCCCGGCAGGTGGTCGCCAACGCCCGGGCCATGGCCGATGCCTTCGTGCAACTGGGCTACGGCGTGGTGAGCCACGGCACTGACAACCACTGCATGCTCATCGACCTGCGCAGCAAGGGCCTCACCGGCAAGGAGGCCGATGCCGTGCTGGGCCGGGCGGACATCACGGTGAACAAGAACATGGTGCCGTTCGACGACAAGAGCCCCTTCGTCACCAGCGGCATCCGCGTGGGCGCCGCCGCCGTCACCACCCGCGGGCTGCGCGAGGACGATTGCCGCGCCGTGGTGGGGCTGATGGACCGCGCCCTGATGCACCGCACCGACGATGCCGCGCTGGACAAGGTGCGCCAGGAGGTGCGGGCGATGATGGCGGGCCGGCCCTTGTTCGGGTGATCGGCCTCAGCGAACGGCGCTCCGGGCGGGCCGTGTGCGTGCGCACCACCGGAGCATCCGCGCCGCCTCGGGATCGCTGGTCCATGCGGTGTACGCCGCGATGAAGGCCAGGCTCATCTCGGGCACGCCGATCCACCATCCGGTGAGCAGGTGGAACACGGCCCCCATCGCCAGCCAGCAGCGCCGCGTGGTGCGCCACCACACCATCAGCGGGAACGTGACCTGGAAGGCGAGGGCCGCCCAGGTGAGCGCCGGGGCGAGGCCGGGCACCGCCAGCAAGGCCGCTCCGCCGAAGCCGGGGTCGGTGGCCACGATGCCCACGGCCGTGCCCCCGGGCCAATGCACGCCGGTGAGCTTGTGGGCGGCGGTCGTCGCGTACACGATGAGCACCTGAAAGCGCACGGCCCACAGGCCCACGGGCGCCAGCCATTGCAGCGGCCGCACCGATCCGCCGATGGCGAGCAGCACGTTGCCCAGCAACAGGTTCGCCATCAGGTGCATGCCGCCGTGCCCCACCGGCCATGCGGCGTGCATCAGGGCGTGGAAGAGCAGGGCCACCGTCCCGGCCGACCACCAGCGCAGGCCGCGCCACAGCCCGTCCGCGCTTGCGCCCGCGAGCAGCACGAGCACGGCCGCGCACACGGGCGCACGGTCCGGCGCGGGCACGCGGGCCAGCGCATGCGTGAGGTGCGCGAAGCCGCCCGCGGGCCCGATCGCCGGGGTGGCGGCCACTTCGGCGGGCAGCCCCAGGACCAGCATGGCCACGGCCCAGCCCAGCGTCCACCACAACAGCGCGCGTTGGAACAGGGCCACGGTATGGCGGGGCCAGGTCATCGCAGCGTGAGCCCGGTGATGCGTTCGTCGCGGTGGGCGGGCCGCTGCGGATCGGTGACGCAGCCTTCCACCAGGCGCCACGCGGTGACGGGAACCTCCGTGCGCGCACGCAGGGCCGTGCTCAACGGGGCCGACAAGGGCGTGCGCCCGGCCTGCACCTCGCCCTGCACATAGCGGCACAAGGATGTGATCGCCCGGCGCCGCAGATGCCCTGGGGCATCGGCCATGGAGCGCCACGCCCCATCGGCGCGCACCTGCAGGTCGCAGCCGCACACGGGCGGGTCGGGCGCGAACAGCCGCCATTGCTGGTGGAACAGCGGCCGCGCGTACCATTCCGCCACGATGCGCGCCCGCCCCGGCACCCACGTGGCGGGCAGCGTGTACGCGGCGATCAGGGCGGTGTGCGCGGCCACCCCGGCGATGATCGCCCAGCGGGCCCAAGGCGGTGTTCCCATGGTGTGAAGATGGGGATCGGGCGTGACGCGGCGCACCGCTGCGGGAAGGCAGGTTTGCCCTGACCGCTGCGGGAAGGTCCGCGCGGCGGGGCCAGGCCAGGGCCGCCGCTTACCTTCACGGGCCGTACCATGCACCGCAACCTCCTTCCCACCCTGCTGCTCGCCGTGCTGCTCACCGCATGCGGCGGGAACACACCGTCCGCGCCCCCGCTTGCCGAACAGGCCGGGGCACCGGAAAGCACCACCGCCGCCGACCCCGCCACGCGGAAACAGGCCATCGATGCGCTGCTGGAATTGGACCCCGGCCGCGTGGCGGTGTACGCCCAAGTGCCCGGTGCGCAGCGGCCGGTGATCGTGGAGGACGGGGCCTTCCCGGAGGAGGTGGCCACCACGTGGAACGTGCTGCGCGATGCCGCCGGCCATGTGGTGCTGGTGCTGGAGATCCCCTTCAGCGAGAGCGGCGACTGGTCGATCGTGCTGGGCCACTACTTCGATGCGCAGGGCCGCACCTTCGCCTTCGAGCGGCGCGCGGCCTTCTACAACAGCTTGTGTACCGACGGCCTGGCGCACGAGACGGCCACGCGCCACTATGCGCCGGACGGCCGCGAGACCGATGCCCTCTTCAGTCTGAAGGACGAAGCCGGCCAGGACCTGGACCGGGCGGAATGCGACTTCCCGTACGACCACCCCTACACCATGCACCCCACCTTGGCCGAGCTGGTCGCCGCGACGGGGCTGACGTTGTGAGCGCACAACGGTCCACGTGGCCGAAGGACCGTGAACGGCCCGATGGGATGATCGGCGGATGTGAGGATCGCGTCGGCCGGACAAGGCCCCGGCCGCGCGATGACCGGCCTGCGCGAAAGCATGGCGGCAGGCCGGTCATCGCCAGCGCCTGAAAGGCGCGAAGCGATCTTCACATCCTTCTGTACCACCCCTTGATCCGCTCGCGGTCCAGCACCTTTTCCCAGTCGGGCCCGAAGGCGTGGTCCCACATGTGCGGCAGCGCGTAGGCCACTTCGGCCATGGCGTTGATGGTGTCCTCGCTCCACTCCTTCGAGAGGTTCTGCGGCAGCGTGACCCCGCGCGCCTTCACCATGCCCTTGAACTCCTGCACGTGGTCGCCATAGACATCATCGAGCTGGTTGAAGGCGATGCAATTCGCGTAGCAATGGTGCATCTCCAGCACCTTGCCCAGGCCGTAGCTCAGCGCATGGCACACGCCCACCTCGCTGTACGTGAGGCTGAGGCCGCCCATGTAGCTGGCCACCATCAGCAGCTCGTCGCTCTTCGGGTCCGTGCGGTCCAGGTCCAGGAACACGCGGCGGCACATCTCCAGTGATTTCTCGCTGTACGCCTCGGCGAAGGTGTTCTTCTTCGTGCCGGTGATGGCCTCCACGCTGTGGATGTAGGTGTCCATGCCGGTGTAGAACCACTGGTCGTCGGGCACGGTGGCGATCAGGTCGGGATCGAGCACGATCTGGTCGAAGACGGTCCAGTCGCACTTCAGGCCGAGCTTCTTCACGGGGCCGGTGAGCACGGCGGTCATGCTCACCTCCGCGCCGGTGCCGCTGATGGTGGGCACGCCGCAATGCCAGATGCCGGGCTTCTTGATGAGGTTGAGGCCCTGGTACTGCACGCTGCTTCCTTCGTTGGTGAGCATGAGCGAGAGGGCCTTGGCCACGTCCATCACGTTGCCGCCGCCGATGCCGATGAGCCCCGCGGGCAGGCCGCGCCGCGCGAGGAGGTCGTCGCGCAGGGCATCGATCTGTTCGGTGGAAGGTTCCTTGGCGGTGCTGCAGAAGATGACCTCATCCCCGGCTTGCTTCGGGATGCGCGCCAGGAAAGCTTCTTTGCCCTGGAAGTAGTGGTCCACGAGGAACACGAAATAGCCCTTACCGTTGCTCCGGTGCGGCTCGATGATCTCGCTGAGCTTGCCGAACGAACCGCGCCCGTAGGCGGTCTTGGTGACGGACTTGAAGTTGCGGAAGAGGTTCATGGATCAGACGATCAGAGGATGAGACGATCAGAGGATCAGAAGATCAGACGATCAGACGATCAGAAGATGAGACGATCAGAGGATCAGACAATGAGAGGATCGGACGAGGGGCATCCGAAGCTGGTGCAAAGGAAAGGTCCCGGACCGTTGGTCCGATGTCCCTTGAGCGGGACCTTGGACCAATGACCCGGGACCAACCCGTTCAGGTCGCTTACGACAGCTGCATCGGCACTTCCATCAGCAGCAGTTCGGCGCCCTGGCTGTCGGCCTGGATGGCGAGCGTTTCCACGTCCCAGATGCCGAGGCCGTCGCGCTCGTTCAAGGCGTTGCCGTTGACGGTGACATCGCCTTTGATCACGAAGGCGTACACGCCGTTGCGCTTGTCCTTCAACGCATAGCTGGTCTTGAAGTCCTTGTCGAACGTGCCCATGTGGAACCAGGCGTCCTGGTGGATCCACACGCCGGCGTCATCGGCCTTGGGCGAGAGGATCTGCTGGAGCTTGTTGTGGCGGTCCTTCACCTCGAACTTCATCTGGTCGTAGCGGGGCGTGACACCGCGCTTGTTGGGGAAGAGCCAGATCTGCAACAGGCGCAGCTCCTCATCCTGCTTGTGATTGAACTCGCTGTGGGTGACGCCCGTGCCGGCGCTCATCACCTGCACCTCGCCGGGGCTGATGGTGCCGCTGCTGCCCATGCTGTCCTTGTGGGCCACGGTGCCGCTGAGCGGGATGGTGATGATCTCCATGTTGTCGTGCGGGTGCGTGCCGAAGCCCTTGCCGCCGGCGATGCGGTCGTCGTTGAGCACGCGCAGCACGCCGAAGTGCATGCGCTGGGGATCGTAGTAGTTGGCGAAGCTGAAGGTGTGCTTGGCCTTGAGCCAGCCGTGGTCGGCGCCGCCTCGTGTGGCGGCCTTGTGCAGGACGGTGTTTGCCATGATGCGGGGTGTTTCGGACGGTAGATGGTTGAAGCCGACGACGTCCAGGGGACGCAGTTCATCGATCTCGTTCTCCACCAAGTGGGCGAGCAGCGGGCTGGCAGCGAGCATGCCGGTGCCGAGCAGGCCCTTGCGGAGGAAGTCTTTGCGGTCCATGGGTCGTTGGTTTTTGATGATGCAAAGGTCCGGCGAGGCCCCGGGGCGGGCATTGAACCAGGACAAGAAATTGGGGGATCGGACGATCGGACGATCAGAAAATGAGAGGATCAGAAAATGAGAGGATCAGAAAATGAGAGGATCAGAAAATGAGAGGATCAGAGGATCGACGGGTCCGCTAGCTGGTCACTTCCGGCCACGGCTGATCCGGCTCCGCAGCTTGCTCAGGAACTCCGGCGTGATGCCCACGTAGGTGGCGATGATGTGCTGGGGGATGCGCTCGCTGAGGCCGGGGTATTTCTGGAGGAAGTCGGTGTAGCAGACCTCGGCCGTGCTGCTGAGGGCGTGTACGAAGCGGTCCTGCAGGGCACTGAGGTGGCGCTGCACGGCGAGGCGGAAGGCGCGCTCCAAGGCGGGCACCTCGGCGAAGAGGCGCTCCTTCTCCTCGGCGCGGATGGCCAGCAGGTCGGTGTCCTCCAGCGCCTGGATGAAGAAGCGCGAGGGCATGCGCTGGCTGAAGCTGGCCAGGTCGCCCGCCCACCAGCCCTCGGGCGCGAAGGAGAGGGTGACCTCCTTGCCGTTGTCGTCGATGAACCAGGTGCGCAAACAACCCTGCACCACGAACCATTCGTGGTCGTTGACCTCACCGGCATGCTGGAGCATCTCCTTGCGGGCCACGTGGCACGGCGTGTACGCGCGGGCGATCACCGCCAGCTCGGCATCGGTGAGCGGCACTAAGCGGCGCAGGGCATCGCCCAGTGCGGCATGTGGGGCAGCAAGGTCCATGGGACGAAGATGGGGACCGCGCGCCAGCCGCCCACGCCCGGCCGATCGCGTAACCTTGTGCCATGTCCTGCCCCGCCACCTCCTGCCTCGCACCGCACACCCTGTTGCAATTAGGCTTCGCGGCCATGGTGGCGATCCTGTTCCTGCAATCGGGGCTGGACAAGGTGCTCGACCACAAGGGCAACAAGGCGTGGCTCACGGGCCATTTCGCCAAGAGCCCGCTGAAGGGCACGGTGCCGCTGCTGCTGCCGGTGATCACCGCGGTGGAGCTGGCGGCCGGCGCGTTCAGCGCGGCGGCCTTCATCGCCGTGCTGCTGGGCAAAGTGCATTGCTTCGGCACTGTCGGCATGGCGCTGGGCATGGCCGCGCTCACGATGCTCTTCTTCGGCCAGCGCGTGGCGAAGGACTACGCCGGTGCGGCCGCGCTCGTGCCGTACTTCCTGCTGTGCGCGGCGGGGCTGTGGGTGTTCGGCGGGTGCTGAAGTGCAAGGGTGAGAAAGTGCAAGGGTGAGAAAGTGAGAAAGTGGGAAAGTGGGAAAGTGGGAAAGTGCGCGAGGATCCCGACCGGCTCGCTCGCATTCTCACCCCTGCGCGCTCACACGGGTCCTCATGGCCCCAACCGCTCCTTCACCACCTCCGGCTTGAAGCTGCTCCGCTTGAACGGGTGCGCCTCGGTGTTGAACACATGCTCACTCAGGCTGAACGCACCGTGGCCTTCGGAAAAGGTCAGGTAGAGGTACTTCAGCGTCTCGGCGAAGAAGAAGGTGGGCATGTAGTCCTTCTGCTCCATGGTGCGCACATCGGCCACGGCGGTGAAGGCGACATCGGTGCGGCAGTGCTGCTTGATGTCGCTCCAATACCGCGCGGCCATGTCGCGGTACACGGGCTTCCCGGTGAAGTGGTGGAGATAGTACGCTGATTCGATGATCTCCGGGTTGAGGTCGTAGGCGCCATGGCGCACGGTGCGCGTGCCGAAGTCGTAGCCGGTGGGCTCCAGGCCGTGCTCATGCCACACCACGTCCCAGGTGTGCTGCAGGCGTTCGGCGCGGGCGGTATCGCCGCTGAGCACGAGCAGCGCGGGCATGAACGCATCGTACAGCGTGATCACGCGGCTGGTGCGCTCGCCGGTGTCCATGTCGCTGCGGCCGTACCATAGCAGATTGTCCTTTTCCTCGGGCAGGTAGGCATTGATCGCCGCGATGCTCTCACGCCACACGCGGCCGATGGTGGTGTCGCCGAAGAGCTGGTACGCCTTGTAGAGGTACTCGTAGTAGCTGTCCACCCCGGCGCAGATGTGGGCGGTGCGGTTGGTCCATTCGCCGGTGCGCACGTTGATGTCGCTGCCCACCAGGCCCAGCTCGCTGCGGCGTTCATGCACGGCCAGCGTGGCGCGCTTGCCTGCCGCATAGTACTTGGGGTCGCCGGTGTAATAGCTGAGGATGCCCAGTTCCAGGATGTTGGTACCGGCCTCGGCCACGTTCACGGTGTCGCCGCTCTGCCGGCCGGTGCGCAGGTTCACGTAGTAGGTGGGGATGCCCGTGGTCGTATTGAAGGCCGGCAGCAGCCGATCGGCGAAGTCCACGGTCTTGGCCAGCACCTGCGGGTTGCCGCTCAGCTCGTACATGCTCAGCAATCCGCCGAGGATGCGGATGTCCACCTCGAAGACCTTGGCGTCGATGTCCTTGTCCCACGAGAGGGAATCCACCACGTAGTGCTCGATCCGCTTCGCCTCCTCCTCCAGGCCCATCAGCTTGAAGGTGCTGTACGCATCGATCGGCGAGATGTAGAGCGGCTGCGCGTACCAATCCTCGGCGCTCTTGGTGAGGGGCTTCAGCGCATCGTGGCCCCAGGCGTACTGCTCATAGGCCTTCCAACTGCGGAGGGTCTCGCGCTTCACCTCTTCGGCGAGATGGAGGTAGGTGCTGTCAACGGGCGTGGTGGTGCCGGCTTGTTCGGCGGAAGGGCCGGAGCAGGCGGCGAGCACGAGGGGAGCAAGGAGAAGGGGGCGCATGGAGCGAAGATGGGGGACAGGCGGGGTTCTTCGGTGGACATGGTGGACACAGCCGCAGCACCGTGTCCACCATGTCCACCCAAGCGCGGCTGGTGCGTAGGCTGAACGGAATGCCCGCGTTGGGGATAGCAGCGGAAAGCCCGGAGTGCGGTGAGGAACGAGGCGCACGAGGACCTGCCTGTCCGGCAAGCAGGCTTGGAGCGTCCCGCTATCCAGCGGCAAGCCCGACGGCGCGCCCTTCGACTTCGCTCAGGAAGGCGCGCCGGAACGCCCAGAACACCTAAGCCCCTGCCAGCGCCTCCCGCACCGCCCCTTCCACCTTCGTGAGGTACGCATCCAGCTCCGCCTCCGTCCACGTCACCCGGATGTTGAAGCTGATCAGGCGGCCCATGACATCATCGCTCTGCGGCAGGCGCAGCGTGTTGAGGTCCTGCGGCAGGCCCAGCTCGTGGGCCACGGTGCGGAAGGGCGTGCGCAGCGCCTTGAGGTGGTCCCACTGCTTGATGTAGTGGTACATGTTGTCGTACCAGTAGGCGCCGCCCACGCCGGCATCGCCCATGGCCTTGTGCGCGGCGCGCGCCGCGGCTTCGGTGGGGAACAGCATGTGGAAGAAGGTGGCGCTGTCGCCGGCATCGTCGCACTGCTTGCGGAAGGCGAGGCCGGGGACCTTGCTCAGGCGCTGCTGGATGATCGCCTTGTGCTTGCGTTGTTGGCTGAGGATGTACGGCAGCTTGCGCGCCTGGGCCAGGCCGATGGCCGCGTTGATCTCGCCGATGCGGTAGTTGGTGCCGAGGATGGGGTGCGGCTCCATGCCCCGGTTGTCGCCCTGGTGGCTGTGGCCGTGGTCGCTGAAGTATTCCGATGTGCGGATCAATCCCTCGTCGTCGGTGATCACCACGCCGCCCTCGCCGCAGGTGTTGATCTTGAAGAAGTCGAAGCTGAAGCTGCCCATTTTGCCGTACAGCCCGAGGTGGCGGCCCTTGTACGTGGCGCCCAGCGCCTGCGCGGTGTCCTCGATGAGCATGATGTCCTTCTCGTTGCACACGGCGAGGATGCCATCGAGGTCCGCCGCGGCGCCGCACATGTGGACGAGCAGCACGGCCTTCGTCTTCGGCGTGACGGCATTGCGGATGCCCTCGGCGCTGAGGCAGAGGGTCTCATCGATCTCGGCGAACACGGGGATGGCACCGGCCAGCAGCACGCTCTCGATGGTGGCGATGAAGGTGAAGGGCGGCACGATCACGTGGTCGCCGTAGCCCACGCCGCACGCGGCCAGCATGGTGCTCACGGCGGTGCTGCCGCTGCTCACGGCCAGCGCATGCTTCGCGCCGGTGAACTTCGCGATCTCGGCCTCGAAGTCCTTCGCCTTCCAGTGGCCCTGGCGCTGGGCATCGTGGTTGTAGCGGAAGAGGACGCCGGTGCTCAGGACGTCCATCACTTCCTTGCGTTCTTCTTCGCCGAAAAGCTCAGTGCCGGGCATGGGTGATGAATAGGGTCCGCGAAGGTAGATGGTCAACGCAGTTCACCCCAGCGGCACGCGCGGGCAAGAAGGCCCAGGCGGCCGAGCGCGGGACCGGGGTGTTCGTCCGCGCACGGGTGCATTACTTCGCACCGATGAAGAAGCGCCCTCCCAGCGGCCTCGGCGGCCTGGTGTACAGCACGAACAAGAGCCTGGGCACCGTCCGCGGGCCGGCCACGCTGCCACCGTCGCAGCAGAGCCTGCCCCGCCATAGCGGGGACCTGCGCATCCACCTGGACCGGCTCAAGGGCAACAAAGCGGTGACGCGCATCGTGGGCTTCGTGGGGCGGCCGGGCGACCTGGACGAGCTGGGCCGCGCGCTGAAAAGCCGCTGCGGCGTGGGCGGCAACACCAAGGACGGTGTGATCCTGCTGCAGGGCGACCACCGCGACAAGGTGCTGGCCTGGTTGGTGGCCCAGGGCTACAAGGCGAAGAAGGCGGGCGGGTGAGCGGACGCAGGCCCTACGGCAATCCGCACCAATAGGCCGCCTGCTCGGGCTCGCACCGGGCGAACAAGGGGAGCTCCATGCCGGGCCGCACCAGAATGAGTTCCCAGGGGTCGGCCACCAGAAGGTAGCGCGCGCCTTCCTCGGTGGGGGCCACGTGCAGGGCATGGGCATGGCGCGCCTCGGCAGCGGTGAGCAGCTCGCGGTCCAGCAATGTACCCTCGCCGGTGCCGGTGCGCTTGGTGAACATGCGCAGGTCCATGTAGCCTTGGTGCAGGTGCTTCAGCAGGGCCTCCGCACGTTGCAGGCGCCACACGTCGCGGCCCGCGTTCTCGCGCATCTGGCGTGCGGCGGCGAACTGCTCGCCGGTGGGCTCGGTATAGGTGGGCTTGAAGGGCGCCTCGGGCATGGGGTCCTTGGCCATGGCGCGGCGCAGGCGCAGAGAGCAGCCGGGCTTGACCAGCACCAGCTCCTTGTCGGGGATGAACAGCAGCAGCTCGCCGGCGGCCTCGGTGGGCACGTAGCCGTGGTAGCGCTGGAACTCGGTGTTCTCCTCGCGGCGGCGCATGAGCCCGGTGCGCACCAGCGCGCCCAGGTCGCGGCCACGGCCCAGGAAGTCGGTCAGCTCCTCGTACCCCTGCTCCCGCGATCGCAGGATGCGACCGTACCGCTCATCGAAAACCGCAGATCCCATGGCCGCAAAATGAGCGGATCAAGCGATGCGCGGCCCACCTCCGCCCGGCCGGTTACCAATACGCCCCTGTTGATCGCCCGCCCCGGCCGGCCGCAAACCCCGCACCATGGCGGCTTCCACGGAAGCCCGGCCCGCCCGGCCCAAGTTGTGAACACCCGATGGAGAACACGCACCTTTGCGCGGTGTTCCGCAAGGTCCTGACCGGCGCCCTGGCGTTGCTGCTGCTCGCCCCCATCATCACCGTGGTGACGGCCCCGTTGCACGCGCCCGCGCCGGAGTGGGAGTTCGTGAAGCGGGCCATCTTGCCGCGGCACCTGGTGGAGACCGGCCGGCTGCTGCTGCTGTCGGTGCTGCTGGCCATCGTGCTGGGCACGGTGAGCGCCTGGCTGGTGGCCTCGGCGCGCTTCCCGGGGCGGCGGCTGTTCAGCTGGGCGCTGATGCTGCCCCTGGCGCTGCCCACCTACATCGGTTCGATCACCTTCGCCGCCCTGTTCGGCCCCACGGGCAGCGTGAGCAACGCCCTGCGCGCGGCCACGGGCCTGGGGCTCGACATCGTGACCCCCCACGGCCTGGCGCTCACCTTCGGGCTGCTGCTCTTCCCGTACGTGTACCTGCCCGCGCGCGCGGCCTTCGCCGGGGGCATGGGCGACCTGCTGGAGGCCGCCCGCCTGCTGGGCGCCCGCCCCTGGCAGCGCGCCTGGCGGGTGGCCTTCCCCATGGCGCGGCCCGCGATCGCCGCCGGCGCCCTGCTGGTGGCCATGGAGGCCCTGAACGACTACGGCGCGGTGAGCCATTACGGCGTGCATACCCTCACGGTGGGCATCTTCCGCAGCTGGGGCGGGCTGTACGACACGGGCAGCGCCCTGCGCATCGCGGCGATCCTGGTGCTGATCGTGGGGGCCATCGCGCTGGTCGAGGACCGCATCGGCCGCCGCGCCCGGCGCACGGCCAC
>JAVFAQ010000055.1:0-12337 GCA_034002325.1 Flavobacteriales bacterium
CGCACCGTGCTGCCCTACGACATGCTGCACAAGGTGGACATCACCAGCATGGCCCACGCGCTGGAGGTGCGCCCGCCCTTCCTGGACCGCCGCGTGGTGGAGTTCGCCTTCGGCCTGCCCGCCGGGCGGAAGTTCGGGCCGGGCCGCGGCAAGGACCTGCTGCGCACCACCTTCGGCCACCTGCTGCCGCCCGCCGTGCCCGCCCGCCGCAAGCAGGGCTTCGAGGTGCCCCTGCACAAGCTCTTCACCGGGCCGCTGGCCGACCACGTGCGCGAGGCCCTGCACCCCGACCGCACCACCGCCGCCGGCCTGGACCCCCACGCCGTGGCCGACGTGGTGAAGCGCCTGCACGGCCCCCGACCCGGCACCGCACAGGCCACCGTGCATGCCCTGCTGGTGCTGATGGCCTGGTGGGAGCGCCGCAACGGGATCTGAACGAGCCGTTACATTCGCGGCCCCCATGCCCCGGGTGCTGCGGATATTGAACCGGTTCAACCTGGGCGGCCCCACCCACAACGCCGCCTACCTCACCCGCTACCTGGCACCGGAGTTCGAGACCCTGCTGGTGGGCGGGCCCGAGGAGGCCCACGAAGAGGGCAGCCACCACATCCTGCGCGCCGTGGACGTGGAGCCGATGGTGCTGCCCGAGATGCAGCGCGAGGTGGCCTTCATGCGCGACCGAGCCGCCTACCTGCGGATCAAGCGCATCATCCGGGAGTTCAAGCCGGACATCGTGCACACCCATGCGGCCAAGGCCGGGGCCGTGGGCAGGCTGGCCGCCGCGCACATGGGCGTGAAGGCCATCGTACACACCTTCCACGGCCACGTGTTCCACAGCTACTTCGGCCCTGCGCGCACCGCCATGTACAAGGGCATCGAGCGGTACCTGGCCCGGCGCACCCACCGGATCGTGGCCATCAGCGAGCGGCAGAAGCACGAGCTGGTGGAGGTCCACCGGATCGCCCCGGCGCACCAGGTGAGCGTGATCCCCCTGGGCTTCGACCTGGGCCGCTTCGGCGAGGACCAGGACGCCAAGCGCGCCCGTTTCCGCAGCGCCCATGGGCTGGCCCCCGACGACATCGCCGTGGGCATCGTGGGCCGCCTGGTGCCGGTGAAGGACCACGGGCTGTTCCTGGACACGGTGGCCGCCGTGGCGCGCGACACCGGGCTGCCCCTGCGCGCCCTGATCGTGGGCGACGGCAGTGAGCGCCCCCGCCTGGAGCGCCATGCCGACAGCCTGGGCCTGGTGCGCCGCAGCGGGGTGCAGGCGCAGGCCCACGGCCCGCGGGCCACGGTGACCTTCGCCGGCTGGGCCGAGGACATGGACGTGGTGTACGCCGGGCTGGACGTGGTGCTGCTCACCTCGTTGAACGAGGGCACGCCCGTGAGCCTGATCGAGGCGCAGGCGGCCGGCCGGCCCATCGTCACCACCCGCGTGGGCGGCGTGGAGAACGTGGTGCTGCCCGGCACCACGGCCTTCCTGGCCGAACGGCGCGATGCCGTCGGCCTGGCCGACGGCCTGCGCCGCCTGGTGCAGGACCCCGCCCTGCGCGCGGCCATGGGCGCCCCCGGGCCGGACCACGTGCGCGAGCGCTACCACTACCGACGCCTGGTGGGCGACATGGCCGCGCTGTACCGCGAACTGCTGGGCTGAGAGCAGGCCCCGGCTCCCTACATTTGCCGGTCATGCAAAGTCCCTTCAGGACCTGGGCCATCGCCCTGCTCGTGCTGCTCGTCGGCCTGTCCGGTTGCACCATCAACCGCGACATCATGTTCAAGACCGCGCGCGAGCACCGGTTCGACGCGTTCACCGACACGGCGTTCCGGCAGATCATCGTGCAGCCCAACGACGTGCTGGAGTTCCGCCTCTTCGCCAACGACGGCTTCAAGCTGATCGACCTGGTATCCGAGGGGGCGGGCCGCGACGTGATGTGGATGAACCGCATGGTGATCGCCTACAACGTGGAGCACGACGGCCTGGTGAAGCTGCCCCTGCTGGGCCGCGTGCCGGTGGGCGGGCTCACGGTGCGCGAGGCGGAGATCGACCTGGAGAAGCGCTACGAGCGCTACTACAACAAGCCCTTCGTGCAGCTGAACATCGTGAACCGCCGCGTGGTGGTCTTCCCCGGCGGCGGGGGCGACGCCCAAGTGGTGGCCCTGGAGAACAACGCCACCACCCTGCTGGAGGTGCTGGGCCTGGCCGGCGGCCTGAACGTGCGCGGCGACGCCCGGCAGGTGAAGCTCTTCCGCCTGCGGCCCGACGGCACCCGCGCGGTGCACGTCTTCGACCTCTCCACGATCGAAGGGCTCAAGCACGGCGACATCGTGATGCAGGGCGACGACGTGGTGTACGTGCAGCCCAACCCCGACCTGGCCCGGGGCGCCCTGCGTGACCTGGCGCCGATCGTGACCCTGCTCACCAGCCTGGTGCTGGTGTACGGCGTGGTCCGCTCCTTCCAATAGGCCGCCACCGCGCATGATCAGACCGGAACTCAGCCAGCGGCACCTCAACTTCGAGAGCTACCGGGAGCGCATCACGAACTTCAGCAATGAGTTCGACCTCGGCCTCTTCGTCCACATCCTGCGCCGCAGCCTGGTATGGATCGCCCTGTGCCTGGTGCTGGCCGTGGCCACGGCCCTGATCTACCTGCGCTACACGGCGGAGATCCACGAGTCGTACGCCACCCTGCAGCTGCGCAAGTCCAACACCGCCGCCGAGGTGCTGAGCATGACCGCCTTCACCGAGGCGGACAACCTGAACGTGGACGTGGAGCTGATGCGCTCGCGCTACTTCCTGGCGCGCGTGCTGCAGCGGCTGCCGGTGGAGGTGAGCTACTTCCGCCGCGGCCAGATCCTCACCGAGGAGACCTACCGCAGCTCGCCCTACCAGTGGCGTGACCTGGAGGTGCTCGATGCCGGGGTGCGCGACGTGCCCGTGCAGATCGACCTCTCGCGGCCGGGCCGGGTGGCCCTTGCGTACACGGTGGCCGGGCGCACCCACGAGGTGGAGGCCGCCCGCCATGAGCGCATCACCACCCCGCACTTCACCGGCACCCTGGCCTTTCCCCAGGGCGAGTGGATCGAGGAGAAGGACACGCGCACCACCCCGTACTTCCGCATCAACTCCACCGGCGCCCTGCTGGCGCGGTTCGCCAAGCAGGTGCGCGTGGCCGTGGCCGACCCCCAGGCCAAGACCGTGGAGATCCGCTGCCGCGACGCGAACATGGTGCTGGCGCGCGACCTGGCCCAGGCCATGGCCGAGACCTTCATCGACTTCGACCTGGAGCGCCAGAGCGAGAGCGCCGAGAACATCATCCGCTTCATCCGCACCCAGAAGGACACGGTGTTCAACGAGCTGCGCGAGAGCGAGCTGCGCCTGCAGACCTTCAAGATGGAGAACCGGGTGGCCGACATGGACCGCCTCACCCCCATCCACCTGGAGCGCAGCCGCGCCTTCGAGGATGAGATCGTGGAGCTCACCATGGAGCTGGCCCTGCTCAAGGAGGTGGCCCGCGCCACGGACAAGCCGCCGGCCGAGGTGAGCGCCTTCGACCTGCTGCCCCTGCTGGTGGGCACCGATTTCGAGGCCAGCGTGGGCCGCCTGCTGGGCAGCCTGCAGGAGCTGCTGGACCAACGCACCGAGATTTACCTCGAGGCCACCGCCGAGCACCAGGCCGTGATCAACCTGGAGCGCCGCATCGAGGTGCAGAAGCAGATGATCCTTTCCGGGGTGCGCACCTTGCAGGAGCGCACCCAGGACCGCCTGGACGAGATCACCGGCCAGTTGCACGCCTTCGAGGACTCCTTCCTCGCCCTGCCCGAGAAGCAGCTCCAGTTCGCCCGCATCGACCGCGTGTTCGGGCTCAACGAGAAGTACTACACCCAGCTGCTGGAGAAGGAGATCCAGTACCGCATCAGCCGCGCCGGCTTCGTGTCGGAGAACCGCATCCTGCAAGACGCCGGCGTGAACCCCGTGCCCGTGAGCCCCCAGCGCGACATGGTCTTCATCACCTGCCTGGCCGCCGGCCTGGTGGTGTGCCTGATCATCGTCCTCACCCTGTACATCGTGCATGACAACATCACCTCGTTGCACGACGTGGCCAAGCTCTCCAACGCCAGCATCGGCATCCTGGGCATGGTGCCCATGTACAAGAAGGAGATCCCCATCTCCCAACTGCTGATCGACAAGAACCCCAAGTCCCTCATCGCCGAGAGCTTCCGCAGCATACGCACCAACCTGCAGTTCGTGGACAACTCCACCGGCCCGAAGCTCGTGGCGATCACCTCCACCATCTCCGGCGAGGGCAAGACCTTCGTGGCCATCAACCTCGCGGGCATCATCGCGTACAGCGGCAAGCGCGTGATCATCCTGGACCTGGACATGCGCAAGCCCAAGATCCACCTGGGCTTCGGCGTGGAGAACACCAAGGGCATGAGCACCCTGCTGATCGGCCGCCACACCCTGGAGGAGACCGTGCAGCACAGCGGCCTGGAGGGCCTGGACTTCGTCACCGCCGGGCCCATACCGCCCAACCCCTCGGAACTGATCATCAGCGAACCCATGGACCGCGTGCTGGACCAGCTGCTGAGCGAGTACGACGTGGTGCTGGTGGACAACCCGCCCGTGGGCCTGGTCACCGACGGCCTGCCCATGATCCAGCGCGCCGATTACCCGATCTACATCTTCCGGGCGGATTACAGCAAGAAGCAGTTCATCCAGAACGTGGACCGGCTGATCAACGAGAACGACATCACCAAGCTCTCCTGCATCCTCAACGGGGTGGACATCGACCGCAGCAAGTACGGGTACAACTACGGGTACGGCTACGGGTACGGCTACGGGCAGGGCTACGGCGGCGGCTATTACGAGGAGCAGCCCGCCCGCGGGCTGTGGGCCACATTGCTGGGCAAGGACAAATGACCACGGAGACCACATCGATCGCCGGCGTGCTGCTGCTGCGCCCGCGCATCTTCAGCGACGCGCGCGGCCGCTTCCTGGAGACCTTCAACAGCGCGGCCTTCGCGAAGGCCACGGGGGTGGCCATCGAGCCGGTGCAGGACAATGAGAGCACTTCGCACCGCCACGTGCTGCGCGGACTGCACTTCCAGGCGCACCCCCATGCCCAGGGCAAGCTCGTGCACGTGGTGCGCGGGGCGGTGCTGGACGTGGTGGTGGACATCCGGCCGGACAGCCCCACGCGCGGCCGTCACATCAAGGTGCCCCTGGACGCCGCCGGCAAGGCCATGCTCTGGGTGCCGCCGGGGCTGGCCCATGGCTTCCTGGCCCTGGAGGACGACACCGTCTTCGCGTACAAGTGCACCGCCTACTACCACCAGCCCGCCGAGCGCACCATCCGCTGGGACGACCCCGACCTGGCGATCGACTGGGGCACGGACAGCCCCATCGTGAGCGACAAGGACCGCGCGGGCATGAGCTACCAGACCTTCCTGGGCCGATCGCCCCGCTTCCCGCCCGCATGTACGACTCCACCCAGCTCTTCCTGATCCATTCCGGGCTGTTCTTCGCCGCCCTGGTCTTCAGCCTGCTGATCTATTCCCTGTTCATGCGCTTCGCCCGCAACCTGGGCATCCGCGAGAAGGAGCAGGTGGCCATGCGCTGGAGCAGCTAGGCCAAGCCCGCCTTCGGCGGCATCGGCTTCTTCATGGTGTTCCTGGGCTCGTTCACCCTGCACGGGGTGCTCTTCCCCGGCATGTCCCGCGATGCCCTGCGCCCCGAGCTGCTGGGCCTGGTGGCGGCCACCTCGCTGGCCTTCCTCATGGGCCTGGCCGACGATGCCTACGACACCCGGCCCCTGCTGAAGCTGCTGGTGCAGATCGCATGCGGCGCCGTGCTGGTGCTCACCGGCTCCTTCATCGACGTGTTTCCCTGGCACTGGGCCAACGTGCTGCTCACCATGGTGTGGACGGTGGGGCTGATGAACGCCATCAACCTGCTGGACAACATGGACGGCATCACCAGCGTGGTGTCCATCGGCATCCTGGCCGCGGCCATCGCCGTGCTGCTGCTGATGGGGCCCGCCTCATCGGTACACATCGTGCTGATGGTGGGCGTGATGGCCGCCCTGGCCGGCTTCCTCTTCTTCAACTGGCACCCCTCACGCATGTACATGGGCGACACCGGCAGCCAGTTCCTGGGCGTGTTCCTGGCCTTCGTGGGCATCCGCTTCTTGTGGAACATGCCCTCGGCCGCCGGCGTCTGGGAGCCCGAGCGCCAGTTCCTCGCCGCGATCACCGTCTTCCTGCTCCCCATCGTGGACACCACCGTGGTCTCCATCAACCGCATCAGCCGCGGGCGATCGCCCTTCGTGGGCGGGCGCGACCACACCACCCACCACCTGAGCTATGCCGGCCTGAGCGACGGCCAGGTGGCCATGGCCTTCCTGGGCCTCTCGCTGGTGAACGGCTTCCTTACCTTTGTCATGTTCCGCTTCATCATCGTGTGGCAGACCAAGCACACCCTGATCTTCGGCGCCTACGTGCTGGCGGTCTGGGCCGTGCTGCTGGCCGTCACCCGCATCGTTCGCCGCCCCGCCCAGCCATGACCCGCCCCCCCGTCGCACCGCTCACCCTCCTGGGCCGTGCGTTCATGCTCGTGGTGCTGGTGCTCGCCGTGGCCGGGGCCATGCACCTGCTGAGCTTTTCCATGCCCGCCGGCACCGACAGCACCGGCGTGCGCCCGGCCTACCGCGTCTTCGCCCTGGTGCTGCCCGAGCGCATGCGGTTCTGCGACGAGCCCGTGCCGCTGGACCGGCTGGACGTGCGCGAGCGGCTGGACCGCGAGCTGCTGGTGAACACCTACTGGCAGAGCAACTCCCTGCTGGCCCACAAGCGCGCCGCCCGCTGGTTCCCCGTGATCGAGCCCATCCTGCGCGAGGAGGGCCTGCCCGACGACCTGAAGTACCTGCCCCTGATCGAGAGCGGATTCACCCACGTGGTGTCGCCCAAGGGCGCCGCCGGCTACTGGCAGTTCATGAAGGAGACCGCCACCATGCAGGGCCTGGAGGTGAACGACCAGGTGGACGAGCGCTACCACGTGGAGCGCAGCACCCGCGCCGCCTGCCGCTACCTGAAGGAGGCCCACGCCCGGTTCGGCAGCTGGGCCATGGCCGTGGCCGCCTACAACCTGGGCAACGCCGGCCTGGAGCGCCGCGCCGCCGCCCAGCAGCAGCGCAGCTACTACGACCTGCTGCTGCCCGACGAGACCATGCGCTACGTCTTCCGCCTGCTGGCCATGAAGGAGATCATCAGCGACCCGGAGCGCTACGGCTTCCATCTGCGCCCCCAGGACCTCTACGCCCCGTACGCCACGCGCCCGGTGACGGTGGACGGACCGGTGGACGACCTGGCCGCCTTCGCCATGGGCCACGGCACGGACTACAAGACCCTGAAGCTGCTCAACCCGTGGCTGCGCGACACCAAGCTGGGCAATGCGCAGGGCCGCGCCTACAGCGTGCTGCTGCCGGCCGAAGATTTCAATGCGGGCGGCCGCCCCTGACCCCTCATCCGTTCGTGAGCCGTGCCCCGCACCAGTCCGCCCGCCCCTGCTGAGACCCTGGCCGAGACCGCCCACATCGGCGTGTACGGCGCGCGCGTCCACAACCTGAAGAACGTGGACGTGGCCATCCCGCGCGACCGGCTCGTGGTGGTCACCGGCCTGAGCGGCAGCGGCAAGAGCAGCCTGGCCTTCGACACCATCCACGCCGAGGGCCAGCGCCGCTACATCGAGACCTTCAACGCCTACGCCCGCCAGTTCCTCGGCGCGATCGAGCGGCCCGACGTGGACCGCATCACCGGCCTGAGCCCGGTGATCGCCATCGAGCAGAAGACCATCAGCCGCAACCCGCGCAGCACCGTGGGCACCATCACCGAGGTGTACGACCTGCTGCGCCTGCTCTACGCCCGCACCGCCGACGCCATCAGCCGGGTGACCGGCGAGCCCATGGTGCGCTACACCGAGGAGCGCATCGTGGACCTGGTGGCCACGGACTTCGCCGGCCGCGAAGTGCTCGTGCTCGCCCCCCTGGTGCGCGGGCGCAAGGGCCACTACCGCGAGCTCTTCGAGCAGTACCTGCGACAGGGCTTTTTGCGCGCCCGGGTGGACGGCACCGTGCTGGACCTCACCACGCGGCCCCGGCTGGACCGCTACAAGCTGCACGACATCGACCTGGTGGTGGACCGCCTGGACGTGAAGCCCGCCAACGCCAAGCGCCTGCGCGAGGCCTGCGCCATGGCCATGCGCCACGGCAAGGGCAACATGCTGGTGGTGGACACCGCGAGCGACCAGCAGCGCTACCTGAGCCGCAACCTGATGTGCCCCACCAGCGGCATGTCGTACGAAGAGCCCGAGCCCAACCTCTTCAGCTTCAACAGCCCCTACGGCGCCTGCCCGGCGTGCAACGGGCTGGGCCAGGTGAGCGAGGTGGCCATCGACAAGATCGTGCCCGACCGCCGCAAGAGCGTGGCCCGCGGCGCCATCGTGCCCCTGGGCAGCCAGAAGGGCACCTGGATCTGGAAGCAGGTGGAAAGCGTGCTCGAGGCGTACGGCCACCAGCTGGACACGCCCGTGGAGGACATGGAGGACACCGTGCTCACCGCCCTGCTCAACGGCATGGACGAGCCGCTGCGCGTGAAGAGCGGCGCCGGCCTGCGCGACCGCTCGGTGCAGTTCCAAGGCATCATCCCCTACATCATGGAGCAGGCCGGCGAGGGGCCCGCCACCATACGCAAGTGGGCACAGGGCTTCACCCGCATGGCCACCTGCCCCGAATGCCAGGGCGCCCGCCTCAAGCGCAACGCCCTGTACTTCCGCATCGACGGGCGCGACATCCACGCCCTGGCCTCCATGCCCATCGCCGAGCTGCACGCCTTCATGGGCGGGCTGGAGCAACGCATGGACGCGCGCAAGGCCGTGATCGCCCACGAGGTGATCAAGGAGATCGCCGCCCGCACCGGCTTCCTGCTCGATGTGGGCCTGGACTACCTCACCCTGGACCGCAGTGCGCGCACCCTCAGCGGCGGCGAGGCCCAGCGCATCCGCCTGGCCACCCAGATCGGCAGCGAGCTCACCGGCGTGCTCTACATCCTGGACGAGCCCAGCATCGGCCTGCACCAGCGCGACGGCCAGCGCCTGATCGGCAGCCTGCGCAACCTGCGCGACGGCGGCAACAGCATCCTGGTGGTGGAGCACGACAAGGACATGATGCTCAGCGCCGACCACCTGATCGACATCGGGCCCGGCGCCGGCGAGCACGGCGGGCGCATCGTGGCCCAGGGCCGCCCCGATGAGCTGGCCGCCGGCGAGAGCACCACCGCCCGCTACCTGCGCGGCGACCTGCGCATACCCGTGCCCGCCGAGCGCCGCCCGGGCAACGGCCACCGCATCGTGCTCAAGGGCGCCGCCGGCAACAACCTGCGCGGGGTGGACGTGGAGTTCCCGCTGGGCAAGTTGATCGGCGTGACCGGCGTGAGCGGCAGCGGCAAGAGCACCTTGATCGGCGACACCCTGCACCCCATCCTGGCCGGGAAGCTGCTCCGCGCCCAGGCCCAGCCGCTGCCTTACGAAAGCATCACCGGCCTGGAGCACATCGACAAGGTGATCGAAGTGGACCAAAGCCCCATCGGCCGCACCCCGCGCAGCAACCCCGCCACCTACACCGGCCTGTTCGACCACGTGCGCGCCCTGTTCGCCATGCTGCCCGCCGCCAAGGTGCGCGGGTACAAGGCCGGCCGCTTCAGCTTCAACACCGCGGGCGGCCGCTGCGAGACCTGCAAGGGCGCCGGCGTGCGCACCATCGAGATGAACTTCCTGCCCGATGTGAGCGTGCCCTGCGAGACCTGCCGCGGCAGGCGCTTCGGCCGCGAGACCCTCGAGGTGCGCTACAAGGGCCGCAGCATCGCCGACGTGCTGGCCATGAGCGTGGAGGAGGCCGCCGGCCACTTCGCCGACATGCCCAAGATCAACGACAAGTTGCGTACCCTGCTTGACGTGGGCCTGGGCTACGTGAAGCTGGGCCAGAGCAGCACCACCCTCAGCGGCGGCGAGGCCCAGCGCATCAAGCTGGCCAGCGAGCTGGGCCGGCGCGGCACCGGCCGCACCTTCTACATCCTGGACGAGCCCACCACCGGCCTGCACTTCGACGACGTGAAGCAGCTGATCGGCGTGCTGCAACGCTTGGTGGACCAAGGCAACACCGTGCTGGTGATCGAGCACAACATGGACATCATCAAAGTGGCCGACCATGTGATCGACATGGGGCCGGAGGGCGGCACCGGCGGCGGCATGGTGGTGGCCCGCGGCACGCCCGAGGAAGTGGTGTTCATGGGCCGGGGCCACACCGCCCGCTACCTCGCACCGGAACTCGCTGTCCGCTGAACCCCTCCGCCCTGCCGTCCAATACCCCGACCGCACCCATGGCCAAACGCAGCACCCCGCCCCACAACGGCATCGACGAGAGCGAACGCCGCATCCGCCGCGCCTTCAAACGCAAGGGATGGAGCGAGGTGAAGGCCAACGATAGCTGGGCCATCTTCAAGATGATGGGCGAGCTGGTGATGGGCTTCGAGGCCATGCAGCGCATCCGCCCCTGCGTGAGCCTCTTCGGCAGCGCCCGCACCCGGCCGGACCAGCCCGAGTACGCCCTGGCCGAGGAGATCGCCTACCAGCTCACCGGCCGCGGCTACGGCGTGATCACCGGCGGCGGGCCCGGCATCATGGAGGCCGCCAACAAGGGCGCCCAGCGCGGCGGTGGCACCAGCGTGGGCCTCAACATCGACCTGCCCTTCGAGCAGGAGCCCAACCCCTACATCGACAAGGAGAAGAGCCTGCACTTCGACTACTTCTTCGTGCGCAAGGTGATGTTCATGAAGTACGCCCAAGGCTACATCGTGCTGCCCGGCGGCTTCGGCACGTTGGACGAGCTCTTCGAGGCCCTCACCTTGATCCAGACGCAGAAGATCGGCCGCTTCCCCATCATCCTGGTGGGCAGCGCATACTGGAAAGGGCTGCTGGATTGGATACGCGGGACGATGGACGAGCGGTACCACTACATCAAGCCGGAGGACATGGACCTGTTCAGCGTGGTGGACCGGCCCGAGGAGGCCGTGGCCGCCATCGATGCCTTCTACAGCCGCTACATGCTCAAGCCCAACTTCTGAGGCTTGTGCGCCTGCCTGTCCGGTAGGCAGGGTGGGTGCCGCGGCATATCGCGCTACCGCTACTTGCCCAATTGCCGCTCCAGCAGATCGGTAAGGCGGGCGCTGAGCCGGGTCAATTCCTGGACGTGGCTGTCCAATTTGCCCACCATGTCGCGCATGAACTCCTCGTTCATGGTGTGCTGCTCCACGTGATGCGGGTCGGTCATCACCTGGGTGCCGTTCGAATTGTTCACGACCACCATAACGGGGTTGGAGCTGGCCAATTCCTCCGCCGGCACGCCCAATTCATGGGCGATCGCCTCCAGCTCCTTCGGGCTGGGCCTGGCCTTCCCGCCTTCGATCCGGCTGTACTTGCTCGGGTCGATCCGTAGCACGCGGGCCATGTGGTCCTGGGTGAGGTTCCGCATTTCCCGAAGGTGGCGGATCTTCAATCCTCTAATGATCTCATTGCTCATGGTGTCCTTGTATCGGGATAGCTGGACGCTAAAGTAGGCGGCGTGCAGAACTCTTGCACGCACCCACAAGAATTATGGAGCATCCGCACGAAACCTGCACGCACGCCCGGCGATCTTCAGCGGCCCAAGCCTCCGGCCAATGCCCCACCCGCGACCACCGCCAACTTTTCCTGCCCTCCAGAACGGGCGCTCTCCTATGCATGCCCCACTATCCTGATCGTTGTCCGGACCCTTCGCCTCAACAACAGATCCAAAACCCTACCCACCATGCACACATCGAACACCTTCCGAAGAAACCTGCTCACGGCGGCCCTTGTGTTGGGCGCCGGCAGCTTGTGGCAGGCTGCCGCCCAATCCGTTGCCATTGATCCGGCCTGGGCCATCGGCAATGAACTGGTCCGGTTTCCCCAAGGACCGGGTGAAAGCCTTACTACCGAACCCCTCCCTACCTCCTACAACCCGGGTGTTCCGGACGCATACGAGTATCAAGGCCAAGTGGCCCAGCGGACCCAGAACGTGCAGTACGATGCTGAAGGCAACGTACAGTTCTTCATAGTGGATGATCAGGTCTTCAACGGGGATGGCCTGCTGATCGCGGATGCGGCCGCGGATCCCTTCGACCGTGATTGTGAGGCGTGCTTCTTCGGTGGGGACGAAGTGCATGTCATTCCAGTACCAGGTAGTTGCACACGATACTACGTGGTCTC
>JAVFAQ010000056.1:0-12306 GCA_034002325.1 Flavobacteriales bacterium
CTGCCGGACGGGACCACCGAGCGCACCTTGCGGACCGGGCGGGCCATCGTGCTCGAGCGCGTGCGGGTGGTCGGCGGGCACGCCACCGATTGGCGGAAAGTGGTCCACCCGTGGGGTGAGGTCGTCCATTTCCGGGACGGCCAGCCGGTCTCGGCGTTGCGGTGGTGGTCCGAGTTCGGCGACAAGTGACCTCAGAAGGCCACCACCTTCACCGGGAACTCCAACAGCGCCTTGAAATCCTCCCCGGCCTCTTCCATGTCCAGGTCGTCCTCCGCATGGTGCCATTCCAAGGTCACCTTCGAGCGGCCGGTGGCATGGAGGTCCTCGAGCATCTTGAACAGGTCCAGCAGATGTTTGGACGTGCTGGAGTTGAAATGCTCCAGATGCACCTGCACCGTGGTGCGCGGGGAGGCGTCGCCCATGTATGACCTGACCCGGGCGTACAGCGGCAGGTAGAAACGGTCCGCGTTCTCCGGGATGGACGACCCGCGAATGGAAAGTCGCCCCTGCACCGGCAGCAAGTCCACCTGCGGCGTCTTGTCCGTGGCGGCTATGTGCAGGGGGGGCGGGGCTCCGGCCATCGCGGCGCCAATGTAGGCATGGCCATCAAGTCCGTCGCATGCCCGGCCGGGCCGTTCATTGCCGCCCGTCCCTGCGCGCGGACGGACGGCGTTGGGCGCAAGGGGCCCATGGGCCGTGATGGGGCCGCCCGGTATGCGCCATGGCACGCCCGGCCCTGTTTGGATTATCGCTTGTGCGGTATTACTTTTCACCGATCATGGCGGGACGACGGATCGGGACCATTCTGGTACCCTACGACTTTTCGGAATGCGCGACAGACGCGCTTCGGGTGGCCGCCGGCATCGCGCGGCGCTCCGGGGCCCGCATCGATGTGGTGCATCTGTACGAGCAGATGACGGACTTCCATACGGAGAACATGCGGTTGCGCGACGGGATCGAGGCCCGGATGGAGGCGGTGCCGCGGTTCCCGTTCCTGCAAGGGGTGGAGCTGCGCAAGTTCATGCTGCGCCAGATGTCCCTCAAGGAGATGTTCCGCAATGAGCATCTGGCACGGGTGGACCTGATCGTCATGGGCACCCATGGGGCCAGCGGGCTCAAGGGGCTGGTGGGTTCCAACACGCAGCGGGTGGTGCGCCTGGCCTCCATGCCGGTGTTGGCGGTGAAGAACCGGGTGGAGGAATTCGCCCCGCGCGATGTGGTGTACGCATCGAACTTCACCGGGGCCGATGTGGAACGCTTCGATGACCTGCGCCCGCTGATCGACCTGTTCGACGCGAGGCTGCACCTGCTCAAGGTCAACACCCCGCAGCGGTTCGAGCGCAGCGACGATACCCACCGGGCGATGGACGCCTTCGTGCAGCGGTACGGCCTCGAGCGGTTCACCGCCACGGTGTACAACGACCTCAGCGTGGAGCAGGGCATCCTGAGCTTTGCCCGCACGATCGACGCGGACCTGATCGCCATGGCCACCCACGGCCGAACCGGCCTGCTGCAGGTGATGAACGGCAGCCTGACGGAGGACATCGTGAACCGCACCGCGTTCCCGGTGCTGAGCATGCGTCTTTAGGCCCCTTATATTTGGGGAAAGATTGAACCCCGGGGCCATGAAATTCCTGTACAGAACGTTCGAGGCGAAAAAGAAGGAGATCATCGAGGTGGAGATCGACCAGCCCACCAAGGTCAAGTTCATGTCCGGCAAGGACGTGAAGGCCTATCGCCAGGGACGCACCTACTCGTACTACGGCGGCCGTTTCGAGGAATCCCCGGTGCGCTTCGTGGTGCCCTACGATGCCGTATGGAACGTGGTGGTGGAGAAGGGCACGCGTGCGGAGCCGATCGCCGTGCGGGCGAGCTGCCGATTGATCCCGCCCAACCGGACGGTGCTCTCCACCGTGGCCATCGATGCACCGCCGGGCCTGGGCACACCGTTCGATCCGGACGTTGAGCACATCGCCGACCTGAGCATCGCGGCCCGCAGCGAAGGTTGACCACCAAAGACCAGGAAGGATGACCGACCCCCGGCTACAGCAACAACGATTGGAGGACCTTGTGCGCGGGCATTGGCGCCTGATGGAGGAGGTGCATGGCCTGCTCGCCGAGGAGCAGAGGAAGGACGATGTGCTGCGCGCCGTGGTGCTCTCCTCGCGTGGCGGAGAGGTGGCCCGGCTGCGCTGCCCGGACCCCGCCCGGGTCTTTTCCGAGGAGGCCGTCCGGCGCATCTGCGTGAAGTATCGCCTGCGCTTCCTGGACGCCGGCCTGTTCAAGGGTGACATCCCCCCGCAGGCCGTGCATGCCGTGCGCCTGTTGGAGCGGCAGGCCGATGGGCCGGTACGGGGGTACAAGATCATGGCACCGGCCAGCCGCTTCAAACTGTGCGATGCGGAGGTGGACCCGCTGCTGTTCGTGCCCATCGCCCCGGGCCGGTACTACCTGGTACACAAATGGGGCGGGGACCTATCCGCTTTCCGCGTGGTGAAGGGGTGGCCCGTGCGGTCTCCGGCCCACCTGGCGGCCACCCTGCTGCTCCTGGCCCTGGCGTTGACCGCGTTGGTGCCCGGCGGGCTGATCGGCGTCGGGCCGGAGGACGGGCCGTTCAATGGCCCGCGGGTCGGCTTCTTCGTCTGGAGCGCATTGGTCATGGCCAGCTTCACCGTCTTCGGCTGGTTCGCCTTCTTCGGGCAGTTCAGCACCGCGGCATGGAACAGCCGCCACTTCAACTGACCCGGCCTATTGGCCCACGAACAGGAAGAACACCGTGCCGGTCTGTGGTTCGGCGGCGGTGGGGTTCGGGCTGAACCGTGCACGCTGGGCCGAGACCAGGGCGTGCTCCCGCATGCACTCGTCCATCAGTGCGCTGCGCGCGGGGTCCACGGAGGCCCGCAGCACGCGACCATCGCGGGCCACCATCACGTCCACCGCCACGCGGCCGCCCAGCAGGCAGCGGTAGCCGGGCACGTCGCTTTCCCGGTGCCGCCCCTCCAGCGTATGCCATACGGTGGTGGCGCCCTCCACCCGCACGGGTTCGGCGGCCTTGTCCTTGTACAGCTCCTTGTCCCACTTGCTGGGGTCCAGTTCCGGCATCACGATCTCCTCGCCCCGTTCGCGCCGCTCCTGGGCCAGCCGGTCGAACTCCTGTTGCTCGAAGGCGGCCAGGTCCTGCTCCACGCGGTCGGCCAGGCGCTGTTCGGAGAAGTGGGTGTGCTGCCCGGCCCGTGCCGTGATGTTGCTGGTCACATTGGTGACCGGCCCGGCGGCCTCCAGCGCGGCCTGCTCCTCGGCGCTCAGGGGTTCGGGCTCCTCGTGGGGCGGGTCGTCCAAGGAGAGTTCGATGCGCGCCGTCCTTTCCGGGTGCGTCGGCTTCAACGGGAGGCTGGTGATGGTCCACACCGAGAAGGCCAGGAAGAACACGGCATGGACGATCACCGTGCCGAATATCCCATGGCGGTGCCGGTCGAGGATGTCCAACAGGGCGTTCAGCATCAGGCGGGCCGGGCGACCGGGCCGTGGGACCGGCCGGCGGGCCATCGCGAAGTTACGGGGAGCACCTCATCGGTGCGGCATGCGCACGCGCCACGCCCGGGGCCACGGGTTGTTCCACCGGGTGCCGGCGCCGTGCAACCAGCCGATGGGATGCCCGGCATGGGTGAGCAGGGCGGTGCCCCGGGCCGGGCCGGCACGAAGGGCCTCGCCGTGCAGGTAGGCCATGGTCCGGTCGGCATCGGCCTCCACCACTTCGAAGGCCGTGCGCTCCAGGCCGGAGTTCAGGGCCCAGGCCGGGTGCGGCTTGATGCTGTTCCCCTTGACGACCGCCATGGGCACGCCCGGGGCCGCCATGGTCAGGGCGGTGCCCAGCGTACGCAACCGGTCGGCGTGCACGGTGTCCACCACGTGCCAGGTACCGTCCTGCTCGGTGGTGTGCAGGTCCTGGTGCGTGGCGCACCATTTTTTGCATTCGGCGGGAGGCGCTGCACCGGGCCGGTGGTGGTCGGTCCGGACGTGGACCGCCTCGCCCGGCTTGCGGAGCGCAGCGATGAAGAAGCCCTCGCCCCGAGTGCGGTGCGGGTACGCGCGCCAGGCGGCCCCGCCGGTCCCCTCACTGGGCACCGGCCCCCAGTCCGGTGGTATGGCCAGGACGATCGGCTCCGCGCCTTGCCGGAAGAGCCAACGCACCTGGTCCTCGTTCTCCTCGGGTTCCCACGTGCAGGTGCTGTACACCAATGTGCCGCCCGGTGCCAGGGCGGCCCATGCATGGGCCAGGATGTCCCGTTGCACGCGGGCGCACTGCGCCACCAAGGCGGGGGACCACTGCTGCCGGGCGAAGGGGTCCTTGCGGAACATGCCTTCGCCGGAGCATGGCGCGTCCACCAGCACCAGGTCGAACAAGCCGGGCAGTGCGCTGAAATGCGCCGCCGCGGAACCCGATACCACCACATTGGGCCAGCCCCACTTCCACAGGTTCTCGCACAGTGCAGGGCGACGCGCGGGGACCGCCTCGTTGCACACCAGGAGCGAGCCCGGCGTGAGTAGCGACCGCAGGTGGGTGCTCTTGCCGCCCGGCGCGGCGCACATGTCGAGCGCCACGATGTCGCGGTCCATGGCCCCGCTGGCCCGAACGGCCACCTCGAGCAGCATGGACGAGGCCTCCTGGACATAGTAACAACCGGCATGCATCAGCGGGTCCAGGGTGAACACCGGCCGCCGGGCGAGGTATCGGCCGGTGGCGCACCAGGGCACGGCCTCCCCGGGGTGGCCCGGCAGTTTGCGCGCATTGATGCGGATGCTGGTGTGGGCGGGGGCGTCGAGCGCGGTGAGCAGCTCCGTTCGTTCGTCGGCCAGCCAGGTGGCGGCCCGCTCACCGAAGGCGACGGGGACCGGGACATGCCCGGGAGCCGGTCGGTGCGCGCGGGCGGGGGGCATGGGCCGCGATCAGGCGAGGGCGCCGTGGCGCAGCAGGGTCTCGGTGCGGTCGGGGCCGAGGGACACCAGCCGGATGGGCACGCCCACGGCGGTCTCGATCCGCTCGATGTACTGCTGAAAGGCCGGGGGGAGCGGGGCGTCCACGCGCGGGGCCTCCCACCCGGGCATGTCCGTGTACACGGGTTCCAGCCCGTGGGCGATGTCGTACGGCAGGCGGTCGGTGACGGTGCCGTCGGCCAGGCGGTAAGCGGTACACAGCCGCACGGTGCCCATGCCGTTGAGCACGTCGGCCTTCATCATGGCCAGCTCGGTCACCCCGTTGATCATCACCGCGTAACGCAGGGCGGGCAGGTCCAGCCAGCCGCAGCGGCGCGGGCGGCCGGTGGTGCTGCCGAACTCGTTGCCGGCCCGGCGCAGTCGCTCACCGGTGTCATCGTGGAGCTCGGTGGGGAAGGGGCCGCTGCCCACGCGGGTGGAGTAGGCCTTGAAGATGCCCACCACGCGGCCGATCCGATTGGGGGCCACGCCCAGGCCGGTGCAGGCGCCGGCGCAGATGGTGCTGCTGCTGGTCACGTACGGGTATGTGCCGAAGTCGATGTCGAGCAGGGCGCCCTGCGCGCCTTCGGCCAGCACCCGGTCGCCTTGGCGCAGGGCGGCATCGAGGAAATGCTCGCTGTCCACCAGCCGCATGCCGCGCAGCCGGTCCACCGCATCGAGCCATTCCGGCATCAGCGCGCGGTGGTCCATCACGGCCGGATGGTGGGCGAGCATCCGTTCATGCTTGGCCACCAGCGCCTCGATGCGGTGGCGCCGGTCGGGCTGCTCCAGGTCGCCCACGCGCAGGCCGTTTCGCCCGGTCTTGTCCATGTACGTGGGCCCGATGCCCTTGAGGGTGCTGCCGATGCGTTGGCGGCCTTTCTCGGCCTCGCTGGCGGCATCGAGCGCGCGGTGGGTGGGCAGGATCAGGTGGGCGCGGCGTGAGATGAGCAACGCCTGGCGCACGTCCACGCCCACGGCCTCCAAGGCGGCGATCTCCATGAGGAAGACCACCGGGTCGATCACCACGCCATTGCCCACCAGATTGATGGTGCCCTCGCGGAACACGCCGCTGGGAATGGTATGGAGCACATGCTTGCGCCCCTCGAAGATCAGTGTATGGCCCGCGTTGGGGCCGCCTTGGAAGCGGGCGATCACCTGGTACTCCGGGGCGATCACGTCCACGACCTTGCCCTTGCCCTCATCGCCCCACTGGGCACCGAGGAGCACGTCCATGCGCCCTGCCATCGTGGTCGGGGGTCAGGCGGTGAGTTTGGCCACCGCCCCGTCGACGTCCGGGGTGATGATGAAGATCGAATCCAGTTTGGTCACCACGAAGAGCTGGCGCACACTGTGGCTCATGCCGGCGATCAGCGTGTCGCCACCGGCGTTGCGCGTGCGGGTGAGGACGTTGATCAGGATGTTCAGGCCGGTGCTGTTCATGTACTGCAGCTCGCTCATGTCCAGGATCACGGACTTGTGCCCGGCGGATATCTCGCCGTCCAGCGCCTGCATGAGGCGATCGGCCTGCTGTTGGTCCATCAGGCGCCCCTTCATGTGGAAGACGCGGCATCCCTTCTCCTCGGACACGGTCAGGTCGAATGCGGGTCGTTCGGTCACGGTCATGGTCGTTGGCTATTGTCTTGGCAGTTGCGGCACAGGCCGTGGATGTGCAGGGCATGGTGATGCACCCGGAACCCCATCACCTCGCCCACGGTGTTGCGGATCTGCTGGATGCGCGGGTCGCAGAACTCCTGCACGCCGCCGCACTGGTCGCAGATCAGGTGGTCGTGCTGGCGGAAGGCGTGCGCCCGCTCGAACTGGGCCTGGCTGCCCACGAACCGGTGCTTGCGCACCAGGTCGCATTCGATCAGCAGGTCCATGGTGTTGTACAGCGTGGCGCGGCTCACGCGGTAGTTCTTCGACTTCATCCGGCCGTAGAGGCGTTCGATGTCGAAGTGCCCTTCATGGGCGTACACCTCGTTGAGGATGGCGAAGCGTTCCGGCGTTTTACGGTGGCCCCGGCTCTCGAGGTACTCGGTGAAGATGCGGCGAACGCTGTCCTGCTTCTCGGTGCGGGCCATGTGCCAAAGGTAAGCCGCCGGCGGGTTCGCACGGCCGGTCATACGCGCCCCACGCTGCGCACGCCACGCACGCGCTTGAGCTTCTCGATCAGGGCCTGGAGGTGGTCGGTGTCGCGCACGTAGGCCTGCACCTTGCCCTCGAAGATGCCGTCGTGGCTCTCGAAGCTGATCGAGCGCATGTTCACGTTGTGGTCGTGGCTGATGATGGTGGTGATCTTGTTCACCATGCCCACGTCGTCGATGCCGGTGAAGCGGATGCCGGCCTGGAACTCGCCGTCGTCGCGCCCCTTCCACCGGGCCTTGATGATGCGGTAGGCGAAGCTGCTCATGAGCTTGGTGGCGTTGGGGCAGTTCACCCGGTGGATCTTGATCCCGTCGTTCACGGTGACGAAGCCGAAGACGTCGTCGCCGGCGATGGGCTTGCAGCACTCGCTCAGCTGGTAGTCGATCTTCTGCATGTCGTCGCCGATCAGCAGGGTGCCCTCGGGCTGGCTGCGGATCTCGGACACCACCTCCTCCACGGAGCGCTCGGCGGGCTCCACCTTGCGTTTGGGCAGCAGCAGGCGGCCGGCCTTCACCTGCACGCCCTCCATCATGGCCAGGTCGATCTTGCCCCGGGCCACCTGGTAGTACAGGTCCATCAGCGAGGGGGTCTTGAAGTGCTCCACCAGCAGGTCCAGGCTGCCTTGGTCCGGGCGGGCGCCCCATTGCTTCAATTGGTCCAGCACGGTCTCGCGGCCCACGCGGGCCAGCTTCTGCTTCTGGTGGCGCAGGGCCTGCTTGATGCGGTGGCGGGCCTTGCTGGTGACCACGAAGTTCAGCCAGTCCTCCTTGGGCTGCTGCTTGCGGCTGGTGATGATCTCGATCTGGTCCCCTCCGGTGAGCACGTGGCTCAAGGGCACCAGCTTGTGGTTCACCTTGGCGCCGATGCAGTGGCGGCCCACCTGGGTGTGGATGTCGAAGGCGAAGTCCAGCGCGGTGGCCCCGGCGGGCAGGCTGCGCATCTCGCCCTTGGGGGTGAACACCACGATCTCGTCGCTGAAGAGGTTCAGCTTGAAGTCGTCCACGAAGTCCACCGCATTGGTGCCGGGTTCTTCCAGCACCTCGCGGATCCGGTCCAGCCACACGTCCAGGGCCGATGCCTCCTCGCTGTTGTCCTTGTAGCGGTAGTGTGCGGCCAGGCCCATCTCGGCGATCTCGTCCATGCGGCGGCTGCGGATCTGCACCTCCACCCACCGGCCGCCGGGGCTCATCACCGTGGTGTGCAGGCTTTCATACCCGTTGGCCTTGGGCAGGCTGATCCAGTCGCGCAGCCGGTCGGGGTTGGGCTGGTAGTGGTCCGTCACGATGCTGTACACCTTCCAGCAGTCCGCCTTCTCCAGCTCGGGGCGCGTCTCGATGATGATCCGCACGGCGAACAGGTCGTACACCTCCTCGAAGGCCACGCCCTTCTTGAGCATCTTGTTGTAGATGCTGTGGATGCTCTTGGTGCGGCCCTTGATCTCGAACTGGATGCCCTCCTGCTGCATGGCGCGCTTGATGGGCAGGGTGAAGTGGCGGATGAAGCGCTTGCGCACGGCCTCGCCTTTCTCCAGCTTCCGGCGGATGTCCTGGTAGATGGCCGGCTCCTTGAAGCGCAGGGCATGGTCCTCCAGCTCGCTCTTGATGCTGTAAAGGCCCAGGCGGTGGGCCAGCGGCGCGTAGAGGAACATGGTCTCGCTGGCGATCTTCAGCTGCTTGTCGCGCGCCATGCTGTCCAGGGTGCGCATGTTGTGCAGCCGGTCGGCCAGCTTGATCAGGATCACGCGCACGTCCTCGGCCAGGGTGAGGAGCACCTTGCGGAAGTTCTCGGCCTGCACGCTGTCCGCGGTGAGCTGGATGCCGCTGATCTTGGTGAGGCCGTCGATGATGGTGCCCACCGTGGGCCCGAAGATGTCATGCACCTCCTCCAGGGTGAGGTCGGTGTCCTCCACGGTGTCGTGCAGCAGGGCGGCCACCACGCTGGTGGTGCCCAGGCCGATCTCTTCGGTGCAGATGCGGGCCACCGCGATCGGGTGGTAGATGTACGGCTCGCCGGTCTTGCGCCGCTGGTCCTTGTGGGCCTCCACGGCCAGGTTGAAGGCCTTGCGGATCAGGCGGGTATCCTCGGGGGTGCGTTCGCCCCGGATGCTGCGCAGCAGGCCCCGGTAGCGGCGCAGGATCTCCGCGCGCTCGGCCTCGGGGTCGATCGCGGGCGGTCGGGTGGGGGCGGCCGCGGCGGTGGCCGGCGTGCCGATGTGGTTGCCTTTGTCCATGGGGGCGCGAACGCCACTTCAAAGTTACGCCGGAGCGGGACCGTCAGGGAATGGTGGTCGCACCTGGGCGCGCACTTCGCCGAAGCCCACCCGCACACCCTCGTGCCGGGCGTGGCCCCGCATCACCACGGTGTCGCCGTCGTGGATGAACTTGCGCTCGGTGCCATCGGCCAGTACCAGGGGCTTGGTGCCGCGCCAGGTGAGCTCCAGCATGCTGCCGTAGCTGCCCGGCTCGGGGCCGCTGATGGTGCCGCTGGCCATCATGTCGCCCCGGCGGATGTTGCACCCGTTCACCGTGTGGTGGGCCAGCTGCTGGGCCATGCTCCAGTACAGGTGCCGGACGTTGCTGCGGCATACCACCGTCTCGGCGCCGCCCGCGGGCACGATGCCCACCTCCAGGTCGATGTCCAGCCCCTGCGGGCCGGTGGTGCGCAGGTAGGGCAGGGGAGCGGGATCCTGGGCGGGGCCTTCCACGCGGAAGGGTTCCAGGGCATCGAGGGTCACCACCCATGGGCTGATGCTGCTGGCGAAGTTCTTGGCCAGGAAGGGCCCCAGCGGCACGTACTCCCAGGCCTGGATGTCGCGCGCGCTCCAGTCGTTGAAGAGCACCAGGCCGAAGATGTGGTCGGCGGCCTCGGCGGTGCCGATGCGCTGGCCCAGGGGCTTGCCGTCGAAGGTGATGAAGGCCGTCTCCAATTCGAAATCGAGCTGCATCGACGGGCCGAACACCGGCGGCTGCTGCGGGTCGGGGCGGCGCTGGCCCAATGGGCGGTGTACGGGGGTGCCGCTGGGCACGATGGACGACGCGCGGCCGTGGTAGCCCACCGGCAGGTGCAGCCAATTGGGGAGCAGCGCGTTGTTCGGGTCGCGGAACATGCTGCCCACGTTGGTGGCGTGTTCGCGGCTGCTGTAGAAGTCGGTGTAGTCGCCCACGGTCACGGGCAGGTGCATCACCACCTGGTCGGCGGGCAGCAGGGCGTGCTCGCGCAGGTCGTTGTCGTCGCGCAGCGTGGGGGCGTCATGGCGCAGCAGCTCGCTCAAGCGCTGGCGCAGGGCGCGCATGGCCGTCTTGCCGCCGCGCATGAGGTCGTTCAGGTGGGGCGCATCGAAGGCCGCATGATCGATGCCCGTGCCATCGAGCAGGCCCGCCTCGGCCAGCACGCTCAGGTCCACGGCACGGTCGCCGATGCGGGTCATCGGCACGGGGGGCGCACCGTTCCAGCTGCCGGTGCCGAAGGGGATGTTCTGGATGGGGAAGTCGCTGTCGGCGGGCACGGGTGCCCACGAGCGCAAGGCCGGGTCGTTGGCGGGGATGGACATGCCGCAAAGGTGGGAAAGAGCGGCGGAGGGCGGTCGCTACTCGATCATGCCGCGCCCCTCGGCCATGAACGCCTTGATGCGCCCGCTGTCGCCCACCAGCCAGAGCAGGTCGCCCTGTTGCAGCACCACGGTGCTCTCCGGGTTGGGGATGCGCTGCGCGCCGCGCTCGATGCCGGTGACCAGCGCGCCGCCGTCCTCGCGGATACGGCTTTCGCGGATGGTGCGCCCGATCAGCGCGGAGCGCGGGGTGATGCGGTACTTGCGCACGCGCAGGTCCTCCTTGTCCAGGTGGTTGTTGCCGTTCTCGGGCAGGGTGGCGGCCAGTTCGGCGTTCACCTTGGCCAGCTGGTCGTCGGTGCCGATCAGCACCAGGTTGTCGCCGGGCAGCAGGCGTTCATCGCGGCCGGGCACCGGTATGTTGCGGTCGCCGCGTTCGATCAGGGCGACGTTCACGCCGTACCGTTCGCGCAGGGCCAGTTCCTGCAGGCTACGGCCCATGGCCGCCGAGCCGGGCGCCATCTCCAGCTCGGCCAGGTGCATGTCCCACGGCGACAGGGCGGGCCGGTCCAACGTGGCGTTGCGTTGGGTGAGGTTCAGCAGGAAGCGCTGCTCCACGCGCTGGTAGAACAGCTGCAGGCGGCGGCGGAAGAAGAAGGCCGAGATGCTGATGAAGACCACGGCCATCACCAGCGCGGCGCCGGTATGGAAGAAGCGGCCCACCAGCACGGTGAGCACCAGCACGGCCGCCGCGATGCGCACCACTTCCAGGGCCACCAACGGCCCGCGCAGCGCCCGTTTGTTGAGCCAAAGCTGGCGGTAGGCGGCGGCCTTGATCCGGCGGAACGACATGGCCCAGATGAAGGGCAGCAGCAGCACCAAGGTGGCCAGGCCCGCGAGCATCTCCCCATCGAGCCAGCCCAGGCCATCGCCGAACCAGCCCTCCAACACCTGGCTGCCCAGCAGGATCACCGCCAACGAGGCCGCCCCCCAGATGACCAGGTTCATCAGGTAGGCGCGCAACAGCACCCGCCAATCGCTCACCACCGTGGCCCGCTCGGTCTGTTGGCCGTACCGGTCCAGCGCGTCGAGCACGCGCTTGGGCACCAGGCGTGAGATGCGGTCCGCGAAGGGGCCCGAGAGCTTGATCATGTACGGCGTGGTGAAGGTGGTCACCGCGGAAACCGCCACCGCCACCGGGTACAGGAAGCTGCTGGTGACACCCAGGGAAAGGCCCAGCGTGGCGATGATGAAGGAGAACTCGCCGATCTGTGCCAGGCTCATGCCCGCCTGCACGGAGCGCTTGAGCGACTGGCCGGCCAGCAACGCCCCCGCGCCGGTGGTGAGCAACTTGCCCACGATGGTGACCAGGGTGATCGCCACCACCGGCACCCAGTGCTCCACCAGCGCCTTGGGGTCGATGAGCATGCCCACTGACACGAAGAACACCGCGGCGAACAGGTCCTTCACCGGCTTGGTGAGGTGCTCGATCTTCTCGGCCATCACCGTCTCGGCCAGCAACGAGCCCATGATGAAGGCGCCGAGCGCGGAGCTGAAGCCGGCCTGCGCCGCCAGGTACACCATGCCCAGGCACAGCGCGATGGCCACCACCAGCAGCATCTCGTCGTTCATCAGTT
>JAVFAQ010000057.1:0-12143 GCA_034002325.1 Flavobacteriales bacterium
GTAGTAGTCTTCGGTCACCAGCGGCATCGGGTTCTGCGACGCTTTGATCACGAACCACGTCATCATGCCCGCGAAGGCGATCAAGGCCAGTGCCAGTGCTTTTCCCCAGTTCATTGGTGTGGTTGGTTGGTCAGTAGGATGTCGACCCAAGGGGTCGACGTTACAGGTGCATCGTCACAATGATCGGTGGGTTGTCATTTTGATCGCATGGTCGACCCGGAGGGTCGACCTGCCTGCGGCAGGCAGGCGGTACAGGTGCATCGTTACAATGATCCACACGCCATTTTCCGATCTTCTGATCATCTAATTATCTGATCGGCCCCACTGGCCCCACGAACGATGTCTTCACCTTGTCCACGAGCTTGTCGCCGCTGTACACGCCCACCCGCACCGTGGTCTTCATGCCGTCCAACTGGTCCTTGGGCAGGATGATGAAGAGTTCGCCTTGGGCCAGTTCACCGGGTCGCAGTTCGATGGGCTTGCCCACCAATTGCACTTCGCCCTGCAGGCCCATCAGCTCCAGCCGCACGGGCATGCCGCGCTGGGTCTTGTTCACCAGTTTGATGGCGTACAGGTTGCTGATGCGGCCGTCGGGGCGTTCCTGGAAGAGCATGCCGGGGGTGCGCAGCAGGGTGCCGTCCACATCGCTGCGCATGGCGATCATCATCACCAGCACGGCCACCAGGGCGGTGAGCACGCCGCTGTACGCCTTGAGGCGCAGGTTGAAGGTGAAGGGCTTCTTGTCGGCGATCTCGGCCTCGCTGGCGTAACGGATCAGGCCGGTGGGCAGCCCCACGCTGGTCATCATGTGGTCGCAGGCGTCGATGCAGGCCGTGCAGTTCACGCACTCCAGCTGGGTGCCGTTGCGAATGTCGATCCCCGTGGGGCACACATGCACGCAGGCGCGGCAGTCGATGCAATCGCCCTTGTCCACCTCGGCGCGCACCTCGTTCTTGCGGAACAGGCCGCGCGCCTCGCCGCGCACGTGGTCGTAGGCGATCACGATGCTCTTGCGGTCCAATAGCACCCCTTGCAGGCGGCCGTACGGACACACCGTGGTGCAGGCCTGCTCGCGGAAGAAGGCGAAGTTGCCGTAGAACGCGCCGCTGAACAGCAGCATGGCACCAAGACCGCCGAGGTGCTGCGCGGCCGGTTCGCGGATGATGCGCAACACCTCGTCGCTGCCCACGATGTAGGCGAAGAAGATGTTGCCGATCACGAAGCTGATCGCGAAGAAGATCGTGTGCTTCAGGGTCTTCTTGAGGACCTTCTCATTGGTGAGCGGCCCCTTGTTCAGGGCCATCTGCTGCTTCCAGTCGCCCTCGATGGCGTACTCGATCCGCCGGAAGACATGCTCCATGAACACCGTCTGGGGGCACACCCATCCGCAGAAGAGCCGGCCGAAGGCCACGGTGAACAGGGCGACGAACACCACGAAGGCGAGGAAGCCCAGCACGAAGATCAGGAAGTCCTGCGGCCAGAAGGTCTGCCCGAAGAACACGAAGCGGCGTTCCACCAGGTTGATCATCAGCAGCGGCTCGCCGCCGATGCGGATGAAGGGCCCGGCGAACAGGAGCACCACCAGCGAGTACGCCACCCACTGCCGCCAGCGCGTGAACCGGCCCTTGGGCTTCTTGGGGTAGACCCACACGCGCTTGCCCTGCTTGTCCACGGTGCTGATCGCATCGCGGAAGCTCTCGTCCGGCGCCTGGCGCGCGGCCTGGTCGCGTTTGATGTGTGCCGGTTGCGGGGCCATCCCGGTGATGGGCAAAGGTCACTTGCGCGGCGGCGGCGTGTACTGACGGATGTCAGTGGGTGCTGACGACCGTCAAGGGCATGCGCCGGAAGGTCACTGCCGGGCCATGGCCACGCGCACCGTGTCCGGGACCACGGCGGTGCTGTCGACGCCGGGCGCACCTTGGGCATCCTCCTGCCAGAGGTCGCCCTCTGGGCCTTTGCCGGTGGCGCTGCCCTTGCCCTCGAGGGTCATGATGTAGCTGGCCAGCGCGCTGATCTCGGCGGGCTGCAACTGCGCCTGCCAGGCGATCATGCCTTTCTCGGGCACGCCGTACTTGATGGTCCGGAAGATGTTGTTGATGCCGCCGCCGTGGATCCAGTACGGATCGGTGAGGTTGGGCCCCACGCTGGTCTCCGCGCCCGCGCCGTCGGGGCCGTGGCAGGCGGTGCAGAAGGTGGTGAAGAGCTCGCGGCCGGTGGCCAGCACGCCGGCATCGTCGGTGAAGGTCACCGTGTGCTCGTCCACCGTATGGGTCAGGGTGGCGAGGTAGGCGTCGATATCGGCCTGCGCCTGCACCATTTCGGCGTTGTACTCGCCCACGGAATCGGGCCAGACCTTGATCACATGCACGTTCACCAGGTACACCACGCCCCAGATGATGGTGGCGTAGAAGAGCCAGAGCCACCACGGCGGCAGTACGTTGTCCAGCTCCTTGATGCCGTCGTAGTCGTGGTGCAGCTCGATGTCCTTCTCCTGGTCCAGCGCCACCTGGCGGGTCATCTTCTTCATCAGGCCCTGCGCCCACGAGGGCTTCGCCTGCACGGCGGCGGCGGCCACGGGCCCTTCCACGGCGCCGGTGACCATGGCGGTGAGGCTGCGCACCAGCCGCAGTTGCACGAAGAGGATGATGAACAGCAGCACGTTCACCCCGATGAGGAACCAGAAGAGCTCGTAGTTGCTCAAGCCCTTGTCGCCGCCGGTGTAGGCCTGTGCGCTGGCGGTGCCGGCGAGCAGGGCCAGGGGCAGCAGGGCCGCGGCGCGCCCGGTGGTGCGCTTTTCCACGAGTTTCCTGACCCACCCGCCGGGGCCGCCCAGGGTGCGCATGATGCCGGCCAGCGATGCGATGAAGACCACTTGCACCACGGCCAGTGCCACCAGCGCGTAGATCAGGGGGCGCCCCACCTCGAAGGCGGCCGTGCCCATGGGCGCCGGGCTGTCCTGGGCGAAGAGGGCGATCGCCGGTGCGGCGGCGAGAACGGTGGCGAGGCCACGCAGGCGGGCGTTAGCGTTCATGGCGTTCGGTGTCAGGGGCGTTCGGTCCGTCGTTGAGCGGCAGGGCGGCCATGTGGTCGATGTGGCTGCGGCGCACCCGCCAGACATAGAGCAGGGCCAGGCAGAAGATGCTGAAGAAGATCAGGAACGACAGCACGGGGTAGATCCCGATGCCGGCGATCGTGTCCATGTGGTGTTTGATGAATTTCAGCATCGTCTGGACGGTATTTCATTCCAATGCACCCGTGGTGGCGGCACATTGGGCCGCCCCTGCGGGTGTATCGCACAATGATCGCGGTACCCCGAGCAGGTCGGCCCATGGGGTCGACTGTACAGGTACAGCGTAGGATGATCGCGGTGTTCCCATTTTCTGATCGTCCGATCTTCTAATTGCCCGATCGGATATCCGTGCCCAGCCGTTGCAGGTAGGCGATCATGGCGATGATCTCCAGCTCGGTGGGCGCCTCGATGCCGGCGGTCTTCAGGTTGGCGGCGATCTGGCGGCTCTGCTCGGCGAGGTGGTCGTTGGCGCGGGCCGCGAAGCCTTCGCCGTAGACCTCCTCGTAGGGCACGCCCAGGGTGATCATGGCCTCGATCTTCCGGCGCGTGGTGGTGGTGTCCAGCACATCGGTGAACATCGCCGGGTAGGCGGGCATCAGCGAGCCCGGGCTCATGCTGGTGGGGTCGTACATGTGGTAGTAGTGCCAGCTGTCGGGGTATTTGGCGCCCACGCGGTGCAGGTCGGGGCCGGTGCGCTTGCTGCCCCACTGGAAGGGGTGGTCGTACACGAACTCGCCGGCCTTGCTGTACTCGCCGTAGCGTTCGGTCTCGCTGCGGAAGGGCCGGATCATCTGGCTGTGGCAGGTGTAGCATCCCTCGCGCACGTACATGTCGCGCCCGTGCAGCTCCAGCGGCGTGTAGGGCTTCACGCTGCTGATGGTGGGCACGTTGCTCTTCACCAGGAAGGTGGGCACCATCTCGATGATGCCGCCGATGGCCACGGCCACCAGGCTCCACACCAGCATCTGGATCGGGCGCCGCTCGATCCACGTGTGCCAGTGGCCGCCGGGCTCCTTGGTGAGCTTCTCCAGGGGCGGCGCCTCGGCGTCCTCGTTGGCGATGAGCTTGCCGGCCTTCACGGTCCGCACCACGTTGTACACCATGATGAACACGCCGGTGAGGTAGATGGAACCGCCCACCGCGCGCAGCCAGTAGGCGTACTTGATCTCCAGCAGCGTGTCCAGGAAGTTCTTGTACACCAGGAAGCCGTCGGGCGTGAACTGCTTCCACATCAGGCTCTGGAAGAAGCCGGCGAAGTAGAGCGGGATGGCGTAGAACGCGATGCCCAGGGTGCCGAGCCAGAAGTGGGTGTTGGCGAGCTTGGTGCTGTACAGCTTCGTGCCGAACAGGCGGGGCACCAGCCAGTAGATCATGCCGAAGGTGAGGAAGCCGTTCCAGCCGATGCCGCCGATGTGCACGTGCGCCACGATCCAGTCCGTGTAGTGGGCGATGGCGTTGATGCTCTTGATGCTGAGCAGCGGCCCTTCCAGGGTGGCCATGCCGTAGCAGGTCACGGCCACCACGAAGAACTTCAGCACGGGATCCTCGCGCACGCGGTCCCACGCGCCGCGCAATGTGAGCAGGCCGTTGAGCATGCCGCCCCAGCTCGGCGCGATCAGCATCACGCTGAACACCACGCCCAGTGATTGCGCCCACTCGGGCAGCGCGCTGTAGAGCAGGTGGTGCGGTCCGGCCCAGATGTAGATGAAGATCAACGACCAGAAGTGGATGATCGAGAGCTTGTAGCTGTACACCGGGCGGTTGGCGGCCTTGGGCAGGAAGTAGTACATCAGGCCCAGGAAGGGGGTGGTGAGGAAGAAGGCCACCGCGTTGTGCCCGTACCACCACTGCACCAGCGCGTCCTGCACGCCGGCGTAGAAGCTGTAGCTCTTGCCCAGCGTCACCGGTATGCTGATGCTGTTGACGATGTGCAGCATGGCCACGGTGACCCAGGTGGCGATGTAGAACCAGATGGCCACGTACAGGTGCCGCTCGCGCCGCTTGAGGATGGTGCCGAACATGTTCACCCCGAAGAGCACCCACACCACGGCGATGGCGATGTCGATGGGCCACTCCAGCTCGGCGTACTCCTTGCCCTGGGTCATGCCCAGCGGCAGGGTGATCGCGGCCGCCACGATGATCAGCTGCCAGCCCCAGAAGTGGACCTTGCTCAGCAGGTCGCTGTACATCCGGGTCTTCAGCAGCCGCTGCAGGCTGTAGTAGGCGCCGGCGAAGATGGCGTTGCCCACGAAGGCGAAGATCACCGCGTTGGTGTGCAGCGGGCGGATGCGGCCGAAGCTCACCCACTTGGCGAAGTTCAGGTCGGGCACCACCAGTTGCAGGGCGGCGATCAGGCCCACCAGCATGCCCACCACCCCCCAGAGGATGGTGATGAAGACGAAGTTCTTGACGATGCGGTTATCGTACTGGAAACGCTCGGTCATGGTACCACAGGTTGTGCAGGGTGATGGGTCGGTCGGCTGGTGGACGATGGCTGCTGGGCGGGTGAGGAGTGCAAGGGTGTGAGGGATAAAGGGTGCGAGGGTGATGGAGTGCGAGAAGGGGCCGCATCGGCACCCTCGCACTCTCGCCCTCTATCACCGGTTTTCTCCCGCACCCCATCGTCCATCAGGATGCGCACGGCGGGCGAGCGGTCATCATCGTACTGCCCCTTGCGCACGGCCCAGATGAACCCCGCGAGGAACACGGTGGCCACCAGGGTGCTCACGGTAAGCAGAAGGAAGATCACGCTCATGACGGGGCGCTGTCGCGGTGCGAAAGTGCCGGTGCGCGCGAAGACGGGAACTGACTTTTGTCAGCGGCGGGCCCTTTGGCGCCCTCGCCGCGATGGGGATGGCGGCCGGCATGACGACCGTCAATTCCCGGACGTTCCTGTCCGCTGAAATTCGCGGCGCCGGGCCGCGGCCCTTCCGCGACCGGCCCCGAACATGCCAGCACGCCACACCTCCTGGGCCGAGCCCTACAAGATCAAGATGGTGGAACCCCTCACCATGACCACCCGCGAACAGCGCGAGGCGGCCATGGCCGAGGCCGGGTTCAACACCTTCCTGCTGCCTTCCGAAAAAGTCTACATCGACCTGCTCACCGACAGCGGCACCAGCGCCATGAGCGACCGCCAGTGGGCCGGGCTGATGCTGGGGGACGAGGCCTACGCGGGCAGCCGCAACTACTACCACTTGGAGGCCGCCATCCAGCGGCACTACGGCTACAAGTACATCGTGCCCACCCACCAGGGGCGCGGCGCGGAGAACATCCTCTCGCGCATCCTCATCAAGCCCGGCGACATCGTGCCCGGCAACATGTACTTCACCACCACCAAGTTGCACCAGGAACTGGCCGGGGGCACCTTCGTGGACATCATCGTGGACGAGGCGCACGACCCCGCCAGCACCTTCCCCTTCAAGGGCAACGTGGACCTCGCCAAGCTGCAACGCGTGATCGACCGGCACGGCGCGAAGAAGATCCCCTACGTCTCCATCGCCACCACGGTGAACATGGCCGGTGGGCAGCCCATCTCGCTGGCGAACCTGAAGGCGCTGCGCGAACTCACCGCGAAGCACGGCATCCGCATCATCCACGACATGACGCGCGTGGCCGAGAACGCCTACATGATCCAGCTGCTGGAAGAGGGCCAGCGCGGACGCAGCGTGGCGGAGATCGTCCGCGCGATCTGCGACCTCACCGACGGTGCCACCATGAGCGCGAAGAAGGATGCGCTGGTGAACATCGGTGGCTTCATGGCGATCAACGACTGGGACGTGTTCGAGGAGGCGCGCAACATGGTGGTGGTGTACGAGGGGCTGCACACCTACGGCGGGCTGGCCGGCCGCGACATGGAGGCCATGGCCATCGGCATCGAGGAGAGCGTGCAGGACGACCACATCCGCGCGCGGGTGGGGCAGGTGTTCTACCTCGGCAACAAGCTGCTGGAAATGGGCATCCCCGTGGTGAAGCCCATCGGCACGCACGGCGTGTTCCTCGATGCGAAGGCCTTCCTGCCGCACCTGCCGCAGACCGCCTTCCCCGCGCAGACGCTGGCCGCCGAACTGTACATGGACAGCGGCGTGCGCGCCATGGAACGCGGCATCGTGAGCGCCGGGCGCGACAAGGAGACCGGCGACCATTGCTACCCCGAACTGGAACTGGTGCGCCTCACCATCCCCCGCCGCGTGTACACCCAGGCGCACATGGACGTGATCGCCGAAAGCGTGCAGCGCGTGCACGACCGCCGCGATACCATCACCGGCCTGCGCATGGTGTACGAGCCGAAATACCTGCGCTTCTTCCAGGCAAGGTTCGAGCGGTTGGGGTAGAAATGCGTGCGAGGGTGCGAGAGTGAAAGAGCAAGCCACGCGACACCATCACACCTCCATCACCCTCGTACCCTCGCACCCTCGCACCCTCGCACCCTATCACCCTCGCACTCTATCACCCTCGCACCCTATCACCCTCGCACCCTCGCACTCTCGCACCCTCGCACTCTACCACCCTCGCACCCTCGCACCCTCGGACTCTATCACCCTCGCACCCTCGCACCCTCGCACTCTCGCACCCTCGCACTCTATCACCCTCGCACTCTATCCCCCTCCTCACCTCCACCCCGCCCACGACCCATGCCCACCGCTTCCCCGCACACCTTCCACATCCCCGTGATGGGCCTGGGGTACACCATCGACACGCCGTTGAAGGTGGCGCATCTGGGGATCACATCGGTGGTGAGCATCATCGAGGACGAGCTGGTGGAGCGCATGCGGGAACATCACGCACGAAGCAGCGGCGAGGCCTACGTACCGATCCCGAAGCCGGGGCCGGACCATCGCGCGCGGCGGATCACCGCTTACCTGGACCTGCTGCACCGCTTGGTGGACGGCAACGTGCGGCGGGTGCGCGCCACGCCGATCACGCCCGGTTCGGAGAGCGCGCTCTACTTCGAGCTGCTGCCCGATGAGGCCCCGCTGCGCGAACGCTACCACGACCTGCTGCACATGCCGCCGGGCGATGCGCGCGACCGCCACGAAGCCGCGCTGCGGGAGGCGATCGTGCCCGGCGCGATCGACGTGAACATCATGGCGAAGATCGATCCGACGAACTACGATGCGGACGGCAACGCCCTTCCACCGGAACAATGCGACGCCATGGCCGCCTTCCGCGGTTTCGCGAACAGCACGTTGGACGCGGCACTGGTGCTGAGCGCGGGCTACAACCCGCGGCTGTACGCGTACATCGCCACCTTCCCGGACTTCCTGCCCGACGCGGTGGGCCGCCTGCGCAAGCGCGTGGTCCTGAAGGTGAGCGATCTGCGGTCGGCGCAGGTGCAGGGCCGCATCCTCGCGAAGAAGGGCGTGTGGGTCTCGGAGTTCCGCATCGAGTCGGGCCTGAACTGCGGCGGCCACGCCTTTGCCACCGACGGCCTGCTGATGGGGCCGATCCTGGAAGCGTTCCGGCAGGAGCGCGAGGCGCTGGCCGATGAGCTTTGGCACACCTGCAACACGGTGCTGGCCGAGGTGGGCAGGCCGCTGTTCCCCGTGCGGCCCGCGCAGCGCATCACCGCGCAGGGCGGCATCGGCACGGCGGCCGAGGACCGTTTCCTGCGCACGTACTACGGCGTGGACGGCACCGGATGGGGCAGTCCCTTCCTGCTGGTGCCCGAGGCCACGAACGTGGACCCCGACACGCTGGAACAACTGACGCGGGCGCGGCCGGAGGATTTCTACCTGAGCCATGCCTCCCCGCTGGGCGTGCCCTTCCACAACTTCCGCCCCAGCACGTCGAACACGCAATTGCGGCAGCGCATCGACAAGAACAGGCCGGGCAGTCCGTGTTACAAGAAATTCCTGAGCAGCAACACCGAGTTCACCGAGCGACCCATCTGCACCGCTTCGCGGCAATACCAGCAATTGAAAGTGGCGCAACTCGAGGCCGCCGGGCTGGACGATGCCACGCTGCAACGCGAAGTGGCGGCCGTGACCGAGAAGGCCTGCTTGTGCGAGGGGCTCGGCGCGGCGGCCCTGCTGAAGGCGGGCATGCGGCCGGCGCACAAGCTGGAGGCCGTGGCGATCTGCCCCGGACCGAACACCGCGTACTTCAACAAGGTGGTGTCCCTGCGCACCATGGTGGACCACATCCACGGCCGCACCGATCTGCTCAAAGGCGTGGACCGACCGCACATGTTCATCAAGGAGCTCTCGCTCTACGTGGACCACCTGCGCGGCGAACTGGAACGCGCGGCCACTGCGATCACCATCAAGCAGCAACGCCAGCTCACCACCTTCCGCACCAACCTGCTGGACGGCATCCGCCACTACTTGGAACTGCTGCCCACGCTGCGATCATTGGGCTCCTTCGATGTGTCGCGCATGCACGTTGAACTGGAACACGCCACCCGGAAGGTCCGGGACATGATGATCCCCGGCATACGACCGGCATGATGAGATCGCATGCTTACCAACGATCAGATCGATCGCATTGCACGGTTCCGGTCGATCCAATGGGGCGACCTGCCTGCGGCAGGCAGGCGCTACGGGTGCATAGCACCATCGATCACGGGTCGCATTTCCCACTCACCACTGACCATTCATCTCCCAGACCTCCTTCACCATTCTCATCTTCATTACCTCTCAATCCGAATGAAGAATGTAGAATGTAGAATGTAGAATGAAGAATGTAGAATGTAAAATGATGAACTGAACCCGACCCGAACCATGCAACACCGCACCATCATCGAGCCCTTTCGCATCAAGAGCGTGGAGCCGATCGGCATCAGCACCGAGGCCGAGCGCGTGGAACAACTGAAGTCCGCGCATTACAACCCCTTCCTTCTGCGCTCGCGCGATGTGATCATCGACCTGATGACCGACAGCGGCACCGGTGCCATGAGCGCACACCAGTGGGCCGGCGTGATGGAAGGGGATGAGGCCTATGCGGGCTCGCGCTCGTGGGAACGCATGGAAGAGGCCGTGCAGGAGCTCACCGGCATGGACCACGTGCTGCCCACGCACCAGGGGCGCGCGGCCGAACGCATCATCTACGGACACCTCGGCGGGCCGGGCAAGGTCTTCATCAGCAACACGCACTTCGATACCACGCGCGCCAACATCGAGTACACCGGCGCCACGGCCATCGACATCCCCATCGCCGAAGGCCAGGACCCAAACGCGCAGCATCCCTTCAAGGGCAACATGGACGTGGCCGCGTTGGACCAGCTGCTCAAGGAGCACAAGGGCCACGTGGGCGCGGTGATCCTCACCGTGACCAACAACAGCGGCGGCGGGCAGCCCGTGAGCATGGCCAATGCCGAGGGCGTGTCGGCGATCTGCAAGCGACATGGCGTGCTCTTCCTGCTGGATTGCTGCCGCGTGGCCGAGAACAGCTGGTTCGTGAAGCACCGCGAGGCCGGCATGGAGGAACTGAGCTACCGGCAGATCGCGCAACGCATGTTCGCATTGGCCGACGGCGCCGTGATGAGCGCCAAGAAGGATGCGCTGGTGAACATGGGCGGCTTCCTCGTCCTGCGCGATGGAACGCTCGCCGAGGCCTGCACCAATTTGCTCATCATCACCGAGGGTTTTTCCACCTACGGCGGGCTCAGCGGCCGCGACATGGAGGCGATCGCCACCGGTCTGGAGGAGGTCTTCGACCCGCACTACCTGGACTACCGCATCCGCAGCACCACCTTCCTCGGCGAGAAGCTGCACGCGGCGGGCGTGCCGCTGATGCGACCCATCGGCGGCCATGCCGTCTACATCGATGCCAAGGCCCTCTACCCGCACATCCCGCCGGAGCAATACCCCGGACAGGCATTGGTGTGCGAGCTCTACCGGCTGGGCGGCATCCGCAGCGTGGAGATCGGCTCGGTGATGTTCGGCACCTACCTGCCCGATGGCTCGCTGAAACCCGCGCGCATGGAGCTGGTGCGGCTGGCCATCCCGCGCCGCGTGTACACCCAGAGCCACATCGAATACGTCGCCGAGACCTTCGAGGAGATCATGCGCACACGGCAAGGCGTGAAGGGTTACCGCATCATCAAGGAGCCGAAGTTCCTGCGGCACTTCACGGCGCATTTCGAGGGGGTGTAGGGGAGGTGGGCGTGTTCCCTTTTCCTCCGCACCGTCCGCGCACGGGGTCGCGTGCCACGCTGAAGTTGCCTCGGCCCGGCCTGCATCCACGGTGCTCCGGTGGCTGCGTGAGGGATGGCAGCGGCAGCCGACCGAAGGCGATGCGCCGGTGTGGTGCCGGCGAGGAGGCGACCGGAGGAAGCCACCGCAGCGGCTACCACGCCCGCAGAGCCAAGGGCGCCATAGCGGACAGCCCGACCCGTGCGTTGGCCGTGCGCGAGGGAGGAGGGGCACGCCCGCACCGTCCGCCCCACCGGCTACATTTGGTCAGGTCCCGGTCCCGCCATGCCCTCCATCGATCTGCTCCTGCTGGCCGAAGTGGCGTACGCCCTGGTGGTGCTGGGGGTGTGCGTGCGGATCGTGCATGACACGCGCAGCACGGCCAAGACGCTGGCCTACCTGCTGCTGGTGGTCTTCGTGCCGGTGGTGGGCATGGTGGTGTACTTCTCCGTGGGCATCAACTACCGCAAGCGCCGCATCTATTCCCGCAAGCTCATCGGCAACGAGCAGCTGCTGCGCCGTATGAGGGAACGCCTGGAGGGCATGTCGCGCGCGGTGCTCGATGAACGGCCCGAGCTGGCCCCCGCCCGCGGGCTGGTGCAATTGCTCCAACACGACGGCCGCTCGATGCTCACCGGCGACAACGCCGCGCGCCTGCTGATCAACGGCGAGGAGAAGTTCCCCGCGCTGATCGAGGCCATGGAGCGGGCCCGCCACCACATCCACATGGAGTACTACATCTGGGAGCGGGGCGCCCTGGCCGATCGCCTGCTGGAGGTGCTGGCCCGCAAGGTGAAGGAGGGCGTGCAGGTGCGGGTGATCTACGACGACTACGGCAGCCGCTCCATACGCGGGCGCTACGTGCGGGCGCTGCGGGCCGCGGGCGTGGAGGCCCATCCCTTCAACCGGGTGCGCCTGCTGCTGCTGGCCAACCGCCT
>JAVFAQ010000058.1:0-12074 GCA_034002325.1 Flavobacteriales bacterium
GGAGGAGCTGGCCATTGTGCTCGATCAGGTTGGAGGGCACGCTGCTGTTGGGACCGGGGTAGATGTCCCTGACCAGGTGCGTGCCGGGTCCGGTCCCGTCGGTCACCCACAATTCATCGCTGGAGTTGACCGTAGGGGCGCGGAAGAACACCAGGCCGCCCGCCCCGGTGAAGAACGGTGGCCATGGACCGGGGGACGCAGGTCCGGGATAGGTCTCCGCGAGCATGCGGGTGCCTGCCTCGGTGCCATCACTGGTCCAAGGCTCTTCGCCATGCACGGGGTCGAACGCCTTGAAGTAAAGGTTGCCCTCGTAGGCCATGAGGTCTTGAAGCGTGTTGAACGTATTGCCCGGTCCGGTGCCCGCGACAAGCTGGGTGCCGGCGGGGGTCCCATCGGTGGACCAGAGCTTGGGGTCGTTCGCGGTATCCGTTCCCCGAAAGAAGATGCGATCGCCCATCACCGCGAAATCATTCCAATCGTTCAATGCGGGCAGGTCTTCGAGGCTGAGGAGCATTTGCGTGCCGGCTTCCGTGCCGTCGGAACGCCAAAGGCGCCTGCCGGTCGCGGCATTCCAAGTGATGAAATGAAGCATGCCGTTGAAGTCCATGAAGTTTGATGGGACCCCGGAACCGGGACCTGGATCGATGTCCTTCACCAGCATGGTCCCGGCCTCGGTGCCATCCGTTCGCCAAAGCTCGGCACCATGCTCATTGTCCGTGGCCCGGAAGTAGACCACATCCCCCACACAGGTAAGGAAGGCTATGTTCGAACCTCCGGAAGGGTTGATGTCCTTGATGAGCATGGGGGCTTGTGCCGATGAGGCCAAGGCCCATGCGCCACAGAGAAGCAAGGGGAGAATTCGGGATCGCATGGAAGTGGATGCTTGGGTGTTTGACATCCATATCGGGGGTGCATGCAAATGTGAACAAGGCCGTGCCCGATGGCGTCGGGGCGGACGGCAGTGCACGAGTTCGCCATCCTCACCCCACCCGCGCCGCCCGCGCCAACGTCCGCGCCCGGAACCACCGGAACACCACGGGGAACACCAGCAGGATGAAGACCGTGGCGGTCACTAATCCGCCGATGATCACCACGGCCAGGGGCTTCTGGGCCTCGCTTCCGATGCTCATGGCCGCGGGCAGGTTTTGGCTTTGCTCGCAGCTTTCTGGCTTGCGACCAAGGCTACTGGGCAGCCTGCGATCCTCGGCGGCGAACCTGCCTGACGGCAGTCAGGCTTGCCACCGGCGATCACCAAGCCCACACCTTGGGGTTCCTTGATGTACCCCGTGCCAGGGTTCGTTGAAACAGGATAACGTGTGGATCCGTGTACCTTTGGAACATGACGCTGAAGTTGGACATCGGGTTTGAGCAACTCCTGCAGTTGATCCGTCAACTTCCCGCCGAGCAGCGCGCAAGGGTGAAGGCCGCCCTTAACGGCCCCACGAGCGAAGCCCCGGCGCACGACAAGGCGTTCGAGGAGCTCCTGCTTTCCGGGCCTGTGCTCACCAAGGCCGAACTGGACAAGGTGGCCGAAGCGCGCGAAGCGATCAACAAATGGCGCGGCCGGTAGTCCTGCTGGACACGTCGGTGCTGATCGAGTACTTCCGCAAGAAGGACAAGGCCGATACCGTGCTCTTCGGGCACATGCGCTCCGGCACCGGCCTGCGGATATCGGCCGTCACGGAATACGAATTGTACGCCGGGGTAGCGGAAAGGCACAGGGGCTTCTGGCAGGAACTGCTGAAGCACGTGGAGGTCGTCCCGTTCGCATCCCTGCATGCGCACAGGGCCGTGGAACTGAATGCCGCGTTGAAACGCGCCCGAAAGCAATTGGACATCGCCGACCTGTTCATCGCCGCCACCGCACTCAGCGAGCAACTGCCCATCGTTACGCTGAACAAGCGGCACTTCAACAGGGTCGAAGGACTCGTTGTTCGTTGAGCGATAGCGCAAGGTAGCCCGTGCCAATAGCCAGTTGGACAAAAGGCCCACCGCCCCGGCTCACCCCACCCTCGCCGCCCGCGCCAACGTCCGCGCCCGGAACCAACGGAACACCACGGGGAACACCAGCAGGATGAAGACCGTGGCGGTCACTAATCCGCCGATGATCACCACGGCCAGGGGCTTCTGGGCCTCGCTGCCGATGCCGGTGCTCATGGCCGCGGGCAGCAGGCCCAGGCTGGCCATCAGGGCGGTCATCACCACCGGGCGGATGCGCTTCTTCACGCCGGAGACCACCGCCTCGTCCAGCCGCATGCGCTGGTGCAGGTTCTCGTTGAACTCCTGCACCAGGATCACCCCGTTCTGCACGCAGATGCCGAAGAGCGCGATGAAGCCCACGCCGGCGCTGATGCCGAAGTTGATCCCCGTGAGGTGCAGCGCGAAGATGCCGCCCACCAGCGCGAAGGGCACGTTGATCAGCACCAGCCCGGCGTTGCGGCTGTCGCCCAGGGCGATGAAGAGGATCACGAAGATGGCGGCCAGGCTGATGGGCACCACCTGTGCCAGGCGCTTGCCCGCGCGCACCTGGTTCTCGAACTCGCCGGTCCACTCCACGCTGTAGCCGGCGGGCAGCTTCACTTGGGCGTCCACGTTGCGGCGGGCCTCGGCGATGGTGCTGCCCAGGTCGCGGTCGCGCACGGTGAATTTCACCCCGATGAAGCGGCTGTTGTTGTCGCGGTAGATGAAGGCCGGGCCGGTGGTGGTGGTGATGGTGGCGATCTCGCCCAGGGCCACGCGCGCGCCGCTGAGGGTGGGCACCAGGATGGCGCGGATGTCGTCCTCGTCCTTGCGGTGGTCGTACGGGAAGCGCAGGCGGATGGGGAATTTGCGCTCGCCCTCGTACATCACGTTGGCCGTCTTTCCGCCGATGGCCATTTCGATCACGGCCTGCGCGTCGGCGGTGCTCACGCCGTAGAGGGCCATCCGGGTATCGCTCAGGCGCACCTGGATCTCCGGTTGGCCCAGGTTGCGCAGCACGCCGGGGTCCTTGATGCCCTCCACGTGCTCGATCGCGGCGAGCACCTGCGTGGCCAGGGTGTCCAGGGTGGCCAGGTCGGGCCCGAAGAGCTTCACGGCGTTGTTGGCGTTCATGCCGGCCACGGCCTCGGCCACGTTGTCGATGATGGGCTGCGAGTAGTTGTAGTTGATGCCCTGGTACTGCTTCAGCTCGGCGTCCATCGCATCGATCAGCTTGTCCTTCGTGAGGCCGCGGCGCCATTCCTTCAGCGGCTTCAGGTTCACCTGCATCTGCACGTAGTAGAAGCCGCTGGGGTCGGTGCCGTCGTTGCTGCGGCCGGTCTGGCTCAGCACGCCCTCCACCTCGGGGAAGGTGTTGAGCTTGGCGCGCAGGGTGCCCACCATGTCCACGGTCTCGGGCAGGCTCATGCTCATGGGCATCTTGGCCTCCACCCACAGGGCGCCCTCGTTCAGTTCGGGCAGGAACTCGCTGCCCATCCACCGCAGGGAGAAGAGCGAAGCGGCGAGGATGCCGATGGCGGCGAGGAAGACCGTGCGTGGCCGCTGCCAGCTCCATTGGAAGCCGCGGAAGGCCCACTTGTCGAAGAAGCGCGCGGTGAAGCTGTGCTTCTCCTTCACGTTCTTGCGCAGCAGGGCGGCGCAGAGCACGGGCACCAGGGTAAGGGTGAAGATCAGCGCGCCCAGCAGCGCGAAGCCCAGCGTCCAGGCCAGCGGGGCGAACATCTTGCCCTCCACCTTCTCGAAGCTGAAGATGGGGATGAGCGCGGTGATGATGATGAGCTTGCTGAAGAACACGGCCACCCCGGTGCGCGTGGCGGTGCGGCGGATCAGGCCCAGCTTGCTCATGCGGTTGAAGCGGTCCATGCCCACGCGGCGCGCGAGCCTGTCCATGGCCACGAAAACGCCTTCCACCATCACCACGGCGCCGTCGATGATGATGCCGAAGTCGATCGCGCCCAGCGAGAGCAGGTTGGCGCTCATGCCGCGGGCGTGCAGGCCGAAGAAGGCGAAGAGCAGCGAGAGCGGGATCACGATGCTCACGATCAACGTGGTGCGCCAGTCGGCCATGAACAGCAGCACGATCGCGGTCACCAGCACGATGCCCTCGATCACGTTGGTCATCACCGTGCGGGTGGTGTACCGCATCAGCTTGTCGCGGTCGTAGAAGGTCACCATCTGCACGTCCTTGGGCAGGTGGTCGGCGTTGATCTCGGCGATGCGCTCCTTCACGCGGGCCAGCACCTCGCTGGGGTTCTCGCCCTTGCGCATCACGATGATGCCTTCCACCACGTCGTCGTTGTCGTCCAGCCCCACCTGGCCCACGCGCGGCAGGTCGCCCTCGCGCACGCTGGCCACGTTCTTCACCAGGATCGGCACGCCGTCCACCGCCTCGATGATGATGTTCTCGATGTCGGCGATGCTGGTGAGCAGGCCCATGCCGCGCACCACGAAGGCCTGTCCGTTCTTCTCGATCACATCGCCGCCCACGTTGATGTTGCTGCGCGCCACGGCCTCGTACACCTCCAGCGGGGTCAGGTCGTACTGGATCATGCGCCCGGGGTCGGCCTCGATCTCGTAGATCTTGTCGCGGCCTCCGAAGGCCACCACGTCGGCCACGCCGGGCACCTGCCGCAGCCGCCGGTCCACCACCCAGTTCTGCAGGGTCAGCAGCTCGCGGCTGTCCTTGGTGGGGCTTTGCAGCGTGTAGCGGAAGATCTCGCCCGTGGGCCCGTAGGGCGGCTGCACCTCGGGGTCGGCGCCCTCGGGCAGGTCCACGCCGTTCAGCTGGTTGTTCACCTGCTGCCGCGCGAAGAAATCCTCCACATCGTCCTCGAAGATGATCTTGATCACGCTGAGGCCGAACATGCTGATGGAGCGCACGTTGGTCTTGCGCTGCACGCTGTTCATGGCCACCTCGATCGGCACGGTCACGAAGCGCTCCACCTCCTGCGCGCTGCGGCCGGGCCACTGGCTCACGATGATGATCTGCGTGTTGGTCACATCGGGAAAGGCCTCGATGGGCGTGCTGCGGAAGCTCGCGACCCCGGCGATCACCAGCGCCGTCACCCAGAAATAGGTGAAGAAGCGGTTCTTCAGCGAGAAGGTGATGATGGCGCGGATGAAGGTCACGGCGCAAAGGGACCTCCGGGAGCTTAAGCGGGGCTTGGGGGCGGGCTTAAAAGGGGCTTAAGGCCGGGGCGTGTCCCCTTCCCGCGCACAGGCCCATGCACGGGCCGCGTGCTCCGCTTTAGTCCCGCACCGTCGGCCAGCGGCTGCTCGCGCTGCGGTGGCTTCCTTCGGTCGCCTCCTCGCTGCGGCATCCGCACGGCCTCTCTGGTGCGGGAGCTGCCGCTGCGCCCGCTCACGCGGGGGGCCGGCGCACAATGGGCATGCGCGTCAACAAGACGGTGCCATGGTCAAGCGATGCCGGGCTCAGCCACGCAAGGCCTTCAGCTCCCGTTGCAGCTCCTTGCGCAGTTCCGCCTCGCTGGGCAGGTGCAGCTTGTAGCGGCTGGCGAAGATCTTCTGGTTGCCCTTGCCCAGCGTGTAGCGCACCACCGCATCGTTCTTGTCGGTGCAAAGGATCAGGCCCAACGTGGGGTTGTCGCCCCTTGTGCAGCGCTCCTCATCGAAGTAGTTCACGTAGAGCTGGATCTGGCCGAGGTCCGCATGGGTGAGCTTGCCCACCTTGAGGTCGATCAGGATGTAGCACTTCAGCACCGTGTGGTAGAACACCAGGTCGATGTAGAAGTGGTCGCCGTCCAGCGTGAGCCGCTCTTGCCGCGACACCAGCGCGAAGCCCTTGCCCAGTTCCAGCAGGAAGTCCTGCAGGTTGGTGATCAGCAGGCTTTCCAGGTCGCTCTCCTGCACGCGCGTGTTGCGGGGCAGGCCCAGGAACCTGCCTACCGGTAGGCAGGCTCGATCACCATCGGGTCCTTGAAGACATCCGCCGGCCCCATGATCTCGTGGCCCTTCTTCGCCAGGCGCATCAGCCCCTTCTTGTCCTTGCTGCGCGCCAGCCGTTCGAAGAGCAGGCTGTTGATCTGCCGCTCGAGCTCCCGCGCGCTCCACGCGTTGGCCACCGCTTCGATCTCATAGAACGACCGGGCCTGCGGCTTCTCCACCCGGAGCAGTGTGCGGTAGTGCGTCCACGACAGGCCTGTGTTCAGTTGGCCGGGTTTCCACGCCTGGCCTGCTTTTCCCGGCCTCCGACGCTGTGCGTCGGAAATCCCACGCACTGCGTGGAGGGTCGCTCCGGCCTTTGTCGGCAAGGGTTCTCCGAATTCATCACGCACCGCGTGATGAATTGCCAGTTGCTTGCCATCTCCCAATTCATCACGCACCGCGTGATGAATTGGAGCGCCCAGGAAGGACGGGTAGCTGAGGTGGAATTGCCGGAACAGCCGGAGGTTCGTGGCCGAGTACCCCGGGCCATGGTGCCGGGTGAGCTTGTTTGATAGCGCAACGAGGAGCTTGTCACCGTAGCCGGCCTTGCGCCTGCCGCGCTGCTCCTCCTGCACGATCTCCCGCCCGATGAGCCAGTTGGCCACCACGTGCGCGGTGTTCACGCTGCGTGCCGCCGTGTCCTGGGCCTGCGCCAATATGCCCTGCACGCGCTTGTACAGCGTGGCGGGCCGCTTGGCTGGTGCCGCCTTGGTCGCCTTCCGTACCGGTCGTCCCTTTGTCGCCATCGGAACGAATATATCGGGAAGCGTTCACCCCGCCTACCGCTCGTTCAGCGCATCATACACGAACAACTGCTCGCGGCCGATGATCACCTCGCCGGGCTGCAGGCCCTCGGCGATCCAGGTGCGGCCGCCGGTGGTGCGCAGCGGGGTCACTTGCCGGGTGCCGATGTTGTAGCGGTCCATGAAGGTCATCACGTAGTGCTTGCCGTGGTCGTTGATCAGGGCCTTGGCGGGGATGGCGGGCAGGCGCCGGTCCTCATGCACGGCCAGCCGCACGCGGGCGATCATCTCGGGCTTCAGCAGCACTTCGGGGTTCTGGAGCTTCACGCGGATGCGCATGGTGCGTGTGCGCGGATCGAGGATGTTGAAGATCTTGTCCACCGTGCCGGGGAACACGCGGTCGGGGTAGCTCAGGGTGACGATCTCGGCGGGCAGGCCCTCCTGCACGCGGGCGATGTCGCTCTCGTACACCTCGGCCAGCGCCCACACCTCGTCCAGCTCGGCGATGGTGAACACGGGCTCGGCGTGGCCCTCGGGCAGGGTGATGTCGCGCATGATGTCCTTCTGGATCACGTAGCCGCTGATCGGGGCCTGCACCACGTACTGCGAGCCCTCCTGGAAGCGGTAGATGGAGAAGATCTCCTCCATGCGGCGCAGCTTGGCGCGGGCCTTCTCCAGGTCGTGCCGTGCCTCCACCAGTTTGCGTTCGCTCAGCAGCTGCGAGTCGAAGAGGTCCTGCTTGGTGGCGAGGTTCTTCACGGCCACTTCGTGCTCGCTGCGGGCATTGATCATGCGGCGCTCCAGGTCGGCCACTTCGCTGCTGCGGATCACCGCGAGGGTCTGCCCCTTGGTCACGCGGTCACCGAGCTCCACGGGCACTTGCAGCACCTGGCCGCCCACGATGGGGTAGACATTGGCCAGGCGGTTGTCGTCCGGGGCGATGCGGCCGTTCAGCTCGATCACGCTTTCCACCGGCAGCAGCTTCACCGTGTCCAGCCCGATGCGGTGCAGCATGGTATCGCTCAGGGTGAAGGCCGTGGCGTCGGGCGGAGGCGCGGGCGCGGAGGTGCAGGCGGCGAGGGCGATAAGTGCAATTGCGGTAAGCGCGTGCGCATGCGGGGGGATGGTGACGGAGGTGCGGGAGGTAAGGGAGGTAAGCGAGGTAGGGGAGGTAAGCGAGGTAGGGGAGGTAAGGGAGGTAAAGGAGGACAACTTGGCTCTCACCACCTTAGCAGTATCCGACATGCGCGCCGTCCTGTTCCGCTTCATTGCAGTTCCGTGTTTCATGCTTTTCATCCTCTCTTTCTTCTCTTTCTTCTCCACCCTCTCCACCCTCTCCACCCTCACCATCCTCACCATCCTCACCCTCTTCACCATCCTCACCCTCTTCACCACGCTCACCGTTCGAACAACCGCTGTCCGGTGACATATTCCAGTTCTTCATGGGCTTGTTGCAGATCGGCCTTCAGCGCGTTGATGGCGATGATGCCGTTGGTGTAGGACTCGAACAGGTCGGTGAACTCCAGCAGCGAGAGGTTGCTCTTGACGTAGTTGTCCATCAGGCTTTCGCTCAGCTGGTCCAGTTGCGCGTCGAGCCCCTGTGAGGTGGTGAGGTAGTGCTGTTGCAGGGCGCGCAGGTCGGCGAGGGCGCGCAGCACTTCCTGGCGCACGTGCTGGCGCACCTGGTCGCGGTGGGCGCGGGCGGCCTCGGCCTCGGCACGGGCGCGCTTGATGTGGCCCTGGTTGCGGTCGAAGAGCGGCACGGAGAGGCCCACGTTCAGGCCGGTGTAGTCGTGGATGTAATTGCTCTCGCGGTCGTAGGTGCCGCCGATGGCGAGGTCGGGCACGCCCAGGCGGCGTTGCAGCTTCAGCTCCAGCTCGCCGGCCGCCAAACCGGCCTCGGCGGCCAGCACCAGGGGCCGGTTGGCCTGGGCCAGTTCGATCAGCGTGAGGCTGTCGGCGGGCAGCGCGCGCACCATCTCCAGCTCGTCGACCGGCAGGGCCGCGCGCACCGGGCGCTCCTCCATCAGCAGGGTGCGCAGTTCCTGTTGCAGCGCGTTGAGCTCGGTGCGCAGCCGCGTGCGCTGGTCGTTCAGCTGGAAGTAGGCCGTGCGCAGGCGGGCCACTTCGCGCAGCGACACGTTGCCGCGCTCCAATTGCAGGCCGTAGGCGTCCACCAACTGCTTCAGCAGGTCCAGCTGCGAGCCGATGGCCTCCACCGCATGGTGCGTGTGGTACTGCCGGTACATGGCGGCATGCAGCCGGTAGCGCAGGGCGGCGGCCAGCTCGGCGTACTCGGCCTCGGCCAGGCGGGTGCGCTGCGCGGCGGCCTTCACCGCCAGGCTGCGCTGGCCCGCGATGCGGAAGAGCTGCTCCACATGCACGGCCATCTGCCCATCGGGCTGCGCCACGTGGAAGCGGGGGCTTCCATCGGTGCGGACGCTCCATTCGGTGGACAGCGTCGGGTTGTGGAACAGGCGCGCCTGCACCCGCTCGGCATCGGCGGCCTCCACGGCGTAGCGCTGCGCCACCAGGGCCAGGGAACGTTGCTGAAGCAGGGCATCGGCCTCGGCCAGCGAAAGGCGCAGGGTGTCCTGGGCCACCGCGCCGGAAATGCCGCACAGCCCGATCAACAGGCAGCCCATGGTCCGCTTCATCAGGCTGCAAAGCGACGACAGCCACCTTAAGGCGGGCTTGGGGCGCGGCTTAAAAGCGGCTTAAGGCCACGGCACGCACAAGTCCCGCCCCGCCCCGTTCATCGGCACGCGCCCCGTTGATACCTTGCCCGCATGCAGTTCACCGCCACCCAGATCGCCCAATTGCTGCAAGGCAGCGTGGAAGGCGACCCCAACGCCACCGTGACGCGCCTCTCGAAGATCGAGGAGGGCGGCGCGGGCTCCCTCTCCTTCCTGGCCAACCCCGCCTACACGCCGCACGTGTACGAGACCACCGCCAGCGTGGTGATCATCGGCGAGGCCTTCGCGCTGGACCGCCCGGTGAAGACCACCCTGGTGCGCGTGCCCGATGCCCAGGCCGCCTTCGCCAAGGTGCTGGAGATGTACAACACCATCAAGCTGGACAAGCGGGGCATCGCGCCGCAGGCGGTGATCGGCGCGGGCAGCACCTACGGCGAGGACTGCTACATCGGCGCGCTGGCCTTCATCGGCGACAATGTGCGCCTGGGCCGCAACGTGAAGGTGTACCCGCACGCATACATCGGCGACAACGTGACCATCGGCGACGGCACCACGGTGTTCGCCCACGTCACCATCTACTCGGATTGCACGGTGGGAGCGAATTGCATCATCCACAGCGGCACGGTGATCGGCAGCGACGGTTTCCGCTTCGCCACGGGCGCGGAGGGCGGCGCGAAGATCCCGCAGATCGGCAACGTGGTGATCGAGGACGACGTGGAGATCGGGGCCAACTGCGCCATCGACCGGGCCACGCTGGGCAGCACCATCCTGCGCAAGGGCGTGAAGTTCGACAACCTCATCCACATCGCGCACAACGTGGAGGTGGGCGAACACACCTACTACGCGGCGGGCGGCGTGGTGGCGGGCAGCACCAAGATCGGCAAGCACTGCATGTTCAGCGGGCAGGTGGGCATCATCGGGCACCTGAAGATCGCCGACGGCACCATCGTGGCGGCGCAGAGCGGCATCAGCAAGCACACGCGACCGGGCACCACTTACATGGGCTCGCCGGCCTTCGAGGTGGAGCGGTACCGCAAGAGCTACATCCACTTCCGCAACCTGGACAAGCTGGTGGAGCGGGTGGAGAAGCTGGAGCGGGAAGAGGGGGAATAGCGGCGGCCGGGACCCGGCTTGTGCTGCGGCGGCTACAGTTCCACCGGCACCTTCATCTGCACGCGCACCGTGCGGCCGCGTTCCATGCCGGGCGTCCATGGCCCGGAACTCCGGATGGCGTCCACCAGCTCATCGTCCATGTCAGGGCCCAGCCGCTCCAGCACCTTCACGCTGGAGACCGTGCCGTCCTTCTCCACGATCACGCTGGCCGTCGCCCGGCCCTTGAGCTGCTTCCCGGTGGAGGCGCTCAGTTGGCTGCGGATGTAGCGCACCAACCCCTGGTCGCCCCCGTTGCTGTACACGGGCATCCGTTGGGCGCGGGTGTACAGGATGTTGTCCAGCGCGCCGGGGTCGTACACCTTCTCCGCCAGCGGCCGGCCCCACCGGTCGTAGCGCTCCCATACGCCGCTCTTCAGGCCGTTCCGGTAGGTCCCCCGGCTTTCCACCTTCCCATTGGAATGGTAGAACGTGAACGGGCCGTTCTCCACGGCCAGGCCCGGGTCGGCATAGGTCCCTTCGGCCTTCACCTTGCCGTCCATGGCATAGGTCTTCCCGGTATGCCCATCGGCGCCCGAGGCGGTGAGCACCCGGTAATACACCGCGTTCTTCTTCTGGGTGGGACGCATCACGGCGTCCAGGTACTGGCGGTCCTGCCCGTGGGCGGTCGGGGGCAGCAGAAGCGCCGCGAGGACCAGGAGCAGCCCGGGTATCGGATGGGAAAGTTGGTGCCGCACGGTGACTGGGGTGTTGGTTCTTCCCTGCTTCAACGCCGAAAGACGGCCCAAGTTACATCGGCCTACCCCGCCCAGCCCTCGCGGTCCAGGCTGCGGTACTGGATGGCCTCGGCCAGGTGCTCGGTGCGGATGTCGGGGCTTTGGGCCAGGTCGGCGATGGTGCGGGCCACCTTCAGGATGCGGTCGTAGGCACGGGCGCTGAGGCCCAGGCGCTCCATGGCCTTCTCCAGCAGGGCCTTGCCGGCGGCATCTATGCGGCAGATCTCCCGCAGTTCCTTGCTGCCCATCTGCGCGTTGCTGTGGATCTTCCGCTCGGCGTAGCGCTGCTGCTGCACCTGCCGCGCCGCGATCACGCGCTCGCGCATGTCGGCGCTGCGCTCGCTGCTGCGCTCGGCGCTCAGCTCGGCGAAGGGCACGGGCGTCACCTCGATGTGGATGTCGATGCGGTCCAGCAGCGGGCCGCTCACCTTGTTGAGGTACTTCTGCACCACGCCGGGCGCGCACACGCAGTCTTTTTCCGGGTGATTGTAGTACCCGCAGGGGCAGGGGTTCATGGCGGCCACGAGCATGAAGCTGGCGGGGTATTCCACCGTGAAGCGCGCCCGGCTGATGGTGACCACGCGGTCCTCCAACGGTTGCCGCAGCACTTCCAGCACCTGGCGCTTGAACTCGGGCAGCTCATCGAGGAAGAGCACGCCGTTGTGCGCCAGGCTGATCTCGCCCGGCTGCGGGAAGGATCCGCCGCCCACCAAGGCCACATCGCTGATGGTATGGTGCGGGCTGCGGTACGGACGCACGCTGAGCAAACTGTCCTCCTTGCGCAGTCGGCCGGCCACGCTGTGGATCTTGGTGGTCTCCAGGGC
>JAVFAQ010000059.1:0-11955 GCA_034002325.1 Flavobacteriales bacterium
GGAGGTGTGGTCCTGATGGGGTATTCCAGCTCCACGGATGGCGACCTGGCAGAAGTGCCGCACGCAGGACAATGGGATGTATGGATCCTCAAGCTCGCCCCCTGGTCCGGCACCGGAGTGGAAGACCAGGCCGATGAGACCGGCATCCTGCTCTTCCCCAACCCCACCACGGGCGACCTGCAACTGGACTTTGGCTCATTGCACGGGCCGGGCTGGCAGTTGGAGATCATGGACGCCCTGGGCCGCGTGGTGCTTACCATGCCGCAGGTACATGCCACACGAGGCCGCCTCACAATAGGCACCCATGGCCTGTCCCAAGGCTCCTATGCCGTGCGGCTGCACCGCAATGGGGAGTCGCATGTGAAGCGCTTCATCAAACAGTAAGGCCATGTGTACCCGCATGCTTTTGGTAGCGGCCTGATCCCGGCAGCCCCAGGACCGGTCACGCCCACCTTGTGCCGGCAGCCGTGCCCGACCGCCCGAGGGCACCTCCGGGTGCCGGAACATGTTCTTGTCAGGGGGCATTGCGCATCGGGAGGGGCCTTCACCAGATGGCCAAGGGGCGACGTGGCCATGGACCCGGGTCCCGCGCAGCCCCCCATGGCGTACCGGCCGGCACCTTCCCGCCCCCCCTCCGATCATGGTGCCACGTGGAACAGGTTCCTACCTTAGCGCCCGCTCAATTCCTCCCCGGTCGGGGTCAACGCCCGGCCGCACCAACCATGCCCAAGATCACCATAGACGGCATCGCGATCGAGGTCCCCGAGGGCACCACGATCCTGCAGGCCGCCCGCATGATCGGCGAGCGCAACAAGGCCGAGCGCTACGTGGTGCCCCCGACCATGTGCTACTACTCCTCGTTGGAGACCAGCGGCGGCTATTGCCGCACCTGCATCGTGCGGGTGACCAAGGGCAGCGACAAGGACCCCCGGCCCATGCCCAAGCCGGTGGCCAGCTGCCGCACGGCGGTGATGGACGGCATGGAGGTGGCCAACACCACCGACCCCACGTTGATCGACGCCCGCAACGGCGTGGTGGAGTTCCTGCTGATCAACCACCCGCTGGACTGCCCCATCTGCGACCAGGCCGGCGAATGCGACCTGCAGGACCTGAGCTATGAGAACGGCAAGGAGGCCAGCCGCTACGAGTTCGTGAAGCGCGAGTTCGAGCCGATCGACATCGGGGAGACCATCAAGTTGCACATGACGCGGTGCATCCTGTGCTACCGCTGCGTGAAGGTGGCGGACCAGCTCACCGACGGCCGCGTACACGGGGTGATCAACCGGGGCGACGTGGCGGAGATCAGCACCTACATCAGCAACGTGATCGAGAACGACTTCAGCGGCAACATGATCGACGTGTGCCCGGTGGGCGCGCTCACCGACCGCACCTTCCGCTTCGCCAGCCGCGTGTGGTTCACCAAGCCGCTGGACGCCCACCGCGACTGCGACAAGTGCGGCGGCAGGACGGTGCTGTGGATGAAGGGCAACGAAGTGCTGCGCGTGACCGGCCGCAAGGACCAGTGGGGCGAGGTGGAGGAGTTCATCTGCAACACCTGCCGCTTCGACAAGAAGGACCTGGCGCACTGGACCGTGGAGGGCCCGCGCCGGATCGACCGGCACAGCGTGATCAGCCAGGGCCACTACACCCTGAAGAACGACCAGCCCGTGCTGAAGGCCCCCGCGCCCAACGTGCCGGAGCTCACCAACAACAAGGCCCTGAAGGAGCGATGAGCATCTGGATCTTCCTGATCGCGCTGCTGGTGGTGACCCTGACGGTGGCCGCCTACTCCACTTACGGCGAGCGGAAGGTGGCGGCCCTGCTGCAGGACCGGATCGGCCCGGACCGCGCCGGCCCGCTGGGCCTGCTGCAGCCCCTGGCCGACGGGGTGAAGATGTTCATGAAGGAGGACTTCGTGCCCGCGGGCGCGAACAAGCGCCTGTTCGTGTTCGGGCCGGCCATCGCCATGACCACCGCCCTGCTCACCGGCGTGGTGGTGCCCTGGGGCGGCACGCTCACCATCGGCGGGCTCACCATCAACCTCCAGGGCGCGGACCCGGAGATCGGCATCCTGTACGTGTTCGCCATGGTGAGCATCGGGGTGTACGGCATCATGCTGGGCGGCTGGGCCAGCAACAACAAGTACGCCCTGCTCGGGGCGGTGCGCGCGGCCAGCCAGATGGTGAGCTACGAGCTGGCCATGGGCCTGAGCATCGCCGGCCTGGTGATGCTCACCGGCACGTTGAGCCTCAGCGGCATCGTGGCCTACCAGGCGGCGAACGGCTGGGGCATCCTGATGCAGCCGCTGGGCTTTTTGATCTTCCTGGTGTGCGCCTTCGCCGAGACCAACCGCGCGCCCTTCGACATGCCCGAGTGCGAGACCGAGCTGGTGGGCGGCTACCACACCGAGTTCAGCAGCATGAAGCTGGGCTTCTACCTCTTCGCCGAGTACGTGAACATGTTCATCACCAGCGCGGTGATCGCCACGCTGTTCTTCGGCGCCTACCACGTGCCCGGGCTGGCCGCGCTGGACCTGCCCCCCAACGCGGTGACGCTGATCGGGCTGGCGGCCATGTTCGCCAAGACCTTCTTCTTCGTGTTCCTGTTCTGGTGGGTGCGCTGGAGCACGCCGCGCTTCCGTTTCGACCAGCTGATGGGCCTGGGCTGGAAGGTGCTGCTGCCCCTGGCGGTGCTCAACATCCTGCTCACCGGCGGGTGGTACTTCATCAAGCCCCTGATCCAGCCATGAGCGGTGCGTGGGAACCCCTGACCGGGCGCTCCGAGATGGTGAGCGACAAGAAGATGACGCTGTCCGAGCGCATCTACCTGCCGGTGTTCATCGGCGGGCTGCTGATCACCATCCGGCACTTCTTCCGCCGCAAGCGCCCCACGATCAAGTACCCCGAGCAGCAGCGGCCCCGCCCGGCGATCTACCGCGGGCAGCACGTGCTCAAGCGCGACGAGCAGGGCCGCGAGCGCTGCACCGCCTGCGGCCTGTGCGCCGTGGCCTGCCCGGCCGAGGCCATCACCATGACCAGCGCCGAGCGCAAGCCCGGCGAGGAGCACCTGTACCGCGAGGAGAAGTACGCCACGGTCTACGAGATCGACATGCTGCGCTGCATCTTCTGCGGCGATTGCGAGGACGCCTGCCCGAAGGAGGCCATCTTCCTCACCGACCGGATCGTGGAGGCCGATCACCTGCGCATGCCCTTCGTGTTCGGCAAGGACGAGCTGGTGGAGCCGATGGACCCGGCCGGGCGGGTGGACGTGAGCAAGCGCCAGACCCCGGCCGTGCTGGCCTTCAAGAAGGACACGCGCCACAAGCACAACCGTTGAGCCCGCGATGCAGCTCCTCTTCTACATCCTCGCCGCCATCAGCGTGATCAGTGCCGTGGCGGTGGTGAGCTCGCGCAGCCCCATGAACAGCGTGATCGCGCTGGTGGTGTGCTTCCTGAGCATCGCCGGGCACTACGTCCTGCTCAACGCGCAGTTCCTGGCCATGGTGCACATCATCGTGTACACCGGGGCGATCATGGTGCTGTTCCTGTTCGTGATCATGCTGCTGAACCTCAACCGCGCCGCCGAGCCGATGAAGACCCTGGGCACGCGCGTGGTGGCGGTGCTGGCCGGCGGCCTGCTGTTCGTCACCCTGCTGGCGGCCCTGCGCCACGGCATCGAGGCCCGGGCGGCCAACGCCTACGACCCCACCGTGGGCCTGGTCAAGAGCGTGGGCATGTCGCTCTACACGGAGTTCCTGCTGCCCTTCGAGGTGAGCAGCGTGCTCTTCCTCAGCGCCGTGGTGGGCGTGGTGCTGCTGGCCGGCAAGGAGCGCCCCTGGACGCCCCCCACCATGGAACCGACCGAAACCGAAGGCGCGCGCGGCGAATAGGCAATGGAGAACGTGATCACGGCCATCCGGGTCGTCCCCTTGGAGCATTACGTGTACCTGAGCTTCCTGCTCTTCTGCATCGGCGTGGCGGGCGTGGTGTTCCGGCGCAACACGATCATCATCCTGATGTGCATCGAGCTGATGTTCAACAGCGTGAACCTGCTGCTGGCGGCCTTCAGCGCCCACCACAGCGACCCGCGCGGGCAGGTGTTCGTGTTCTTCATCATGCTGGTGGCCGCCGCCGAGGTGACCGTGGGCCTGGCGATCCTGGTGATGATGAAGCGCTACGCCAACAGCGTGGACGTGAACCAACTCAACACATTGAAATGGTGAACACCGGCGTGCTGGCCCCCCTGGTGCCGCTGCTGCCCCTGCTGGGCGCGGTGGTGATCGGTGCGCTGCGGCGCCGCATGGGCGCGGTGCAGGCCGGCGCCCTGGCCACGGCCATGATCGGCGCGGGCTTCGCGATCAGCCTGGTGCTCTTCGCCGGCTTCGACACCGCCGCGGGCGGCACCACCGTGCGCCTGCTGGACTGGATGGCGGTGACCGGCATGGACATCCCGCTGGCCCTGCGGGTCGATGCGCTCTCGCTGACGATGATGCTGATCGTCACCGGCGTGGGCACCCTGATCCACCTCTACTCCATCGGCTACATGCACGACGACCCGCGTGCCGCCACCTTCTTCAGCAACCTCAACCTGTTCACCTTCTGCATGCTGGTGCTGGTGATGGGCAGCAACTTCCTGGTGACCTTCGTGGGCTGGGAGGGCGTGGGCCTGTGCAGCTACCTGCTGATCGGCTTCTGGTACACCAGGCCCGATTACAACTACGCCGCGCGCAAGGCCTTCGTGATGAACCGCATCGGCGACGTGGGCATGGTGCTGGCCATGGTGCTGCTCTTCCACCTGTTCGGCACGCTGGAGTACGCCGCCATCATGGACAAGGCCGCGGGCATGCGCTGGAACGACCCCCTGCTGGTGACGGCCACCCTGCTGCTGGTGCTGGGGGCCACGGGCAAGAGCGCGCAGGTCCCGCTGTTCACCTGGCTGCCGGACGCCATGGCCGGCCCCACCCCGGTGAGCGCCCTGATCCACGCCGCCACCATGGTCACCGCCGGCATCTTCCTGGTGGTGCGCGGCAGCGTGCTCTTCGAGCTGGCGCCCTTCACCCAGGAGGTGATCGTGTGGGTCGGCACGGCCACCGCGCTGCTCGCCGCCAGCATCGGCCTGCTGCAGAACGACATCAAGAAGGTGCTCGCGTACAGCACGGTGAGCCAGCTAGGCTACATGTTCGTGGCCCTGGGCACGGGGGCCTACGGCGCGGCCATGTTCCACGTCACCACCCACGCCTTCTTCAAGGCCCTGCTCTTCCTGGGCGCCGGCAGCGTGATCCACGCCCTGGGCGGCGAGCAGGACATCCGCAAGATGGGCGGCCTCAAGGGGAAGGTGCGCACCACCTACCTCACATTCCTGGCCGGCACGGCCGCCATTTCGGGCCTGCCCCTGCTGAGCGGCTTCTTCAGCAAGGACCTGATCATGGCGCACGCCTTCCAGCACGGGCCCGAGGTCTTCGTGCTGCTGCTGATCGGCGCGCTGTTCACCGCCTTCTACATGTTCCGCCTGCTGTTCCTGGTGTTCTTCGGCACCTACCGCGGCGAGGCCGAGCCCCACGAGAGCCCGATCACCATGACCCTGCCGCTGGTGGTGCTGGCCGTGCTGAGCGTGGTGGGCGGCGTGCTGAACCTGCCGCACCTGTTCGGGGGCAACGAGGCCCTGAAGCACTACCTCGGCACCGCCGCCGCCGGCATCGCCAACGAGGAGCTGGTGTTGAGCGCCGCCACGGAGATCGCCCTGATGGCGGTGACCCTGGTGCTGGTGGCGCTCACCATCGTGCTGGCCCATGCCCGTTTCGTGAAGCGCACCACGTTGGAAGGCGACCCGGCCGCGATGCCCCCGCTCAAGCGCCTGGTGGCCGAGCGCTGGCGCATCGATGAGCTGTACGCACGGCTGTTCGAGCGGCCCTACGCCTGGCTCAGCCGCACCCTGCACCGCATCGGCGAGGAGCGGGTGGTGGTGCCGCTGATGAACGGCGTGGGCACCGTGGCCATCCGCACCGGCCAGGCGCTGCGCAAGCTGCAGACGGGCAACGCGAGCTTCCACCTGCTGGCCATGGCCGCGGGCATCATCATCTTCCTGCTGATCACCCTGCTCACCGACCCGCGATGACCGCCCTGCTGTTGCTGTTGATCCCCTTCGTGACGGCCACCCTGCTGATGGTGCTGCGCCCCACGGAGCGGGCGCGCGGGATCGCCCTGGGCTCCACGCTGGCCTCCCTGGCCGTGGCCTTGGTGCTGTGGGCCGGCTTCCCCGGCGGCACCGTGACCGACCTGCACACGGCCTGGCTGCCGTCCATCGCGCTGGACTTCAGCCTGGGCCACGACGGCATCGGGCTGCTCATGCTGCTGCTCACCTCGGTGGCCTTCCCCTTCATCATCGGCGCGGGCTACGGCGAGCGCCTGCGGCACCCCAGCCTGGTGAACGCCCTGCTGCTCTATACGCAATGCTTCCTCTACGGGGTGTTCCTCGCGCAGAACGTGGTGCTCTTCTACATCTTCTACGAGCTGTCGCTGATCCCGGTCTTCTTCCTGCTGTTGTACTGGGGCGGCGAGCACCGGCGCAGCATCACCGTGCGCTTCTTCATCTACACCCTGCTGGGCGGCATGGCGCTGCTCTTCGGCATCGTGTACTGCCTGGTGCAGCCCGGCATGGACGGCAGCATGGACGCCCTGGGCCGGCTGCAGCTGCCCGTGGGCACGCAGACCTGGCTCTTCTGGGCCCTGTTCCTGGCCTTCGCCATCAAACTGCCCATCTTCCCCTTCCACGGCTGGCAGCCGGACACCTACACCGTGGCGCCCATGCAGGGCGTGATGGTGCTGGCCGCGGTGATGCTGAAGATGGGCCTGTACGGCGTGGTGAAGGTGGTGCTGCCTGCGGTGCCCGACGGCGCTCTGTACTGGCAGCGCACGGTGATCGTGCTGAGCCTGGTGGGCGCGGTGTACGCCGCGATCATCGCCCTGCGCCAGCACGACCTGCGCCGCCTGATCGCCTACTCCTCCATGAGCCACGTGGGCGTGATGTGCGCGGGCCTGTTCGCCTGGAACCACTTCGGCCTCACCGGCGCCCTCTTCCAGGCCCTGGCCCACGCCGTGCTGGTGCTGGCCATGCTCTACATCACCGGCGCCCTCAAGGAGCGCACCGGCACCAGCGGCATGGGCGCCATGGGCGGCCTCAAGCTGCGCATGCCCCGCCTGGCCGTGCTCTTCATGCTGGTGGTGATGAACGGCATCTCCCTGCCCCTGTTCCAGAGCTTCGTGGGCGAGTGGCTCGTGTTCAACGGGCTGTGGGAGGTGGACCGCTGGCTCACCTTCATGGCCGTGACCACCATCGTGCTGGGCGCCATCTACATGCTCTACGCCTACCAGCGCGTGATGCTGGGCCCGGACAAATGGCAGCTGGAGGTGCACGACGCCGGCCTGCGCGACCACTTGGTGCTGGTGCCCCTGATCGCCATCACCCTGGTGCTGGGCGCGTACCCCGGCCCCATCCTGGAGCTGGTGGACGGCCCGGCGCTGACCCTTCTCAGCCTTTTCCCCTGATCCATGAGCGCGTTGATCCTGCTTTCCGTGTTGGGCGTGGTGCTGATGTTCATGGGCCTGCGCGGCATGCGCGACAAGCTGCTGCCCGTGGCCGTGGCGGGCCTGCTCGGCGCCCTGGCCCTGCTGGTGGCCGGCCGGGGCTTGGAATGGCCCGTGCTCACCGACGGCATGATGCGCTTCGACGGTTATGCCCTGGGCTTCAGCCGCGCCCTGGTGGTGTTCACCCTGCTGCTGTTCCTGTTCGCCATCGACTATTACTCCAAGGTGCGCGAGAACGTGGCGGAGATCCTGGCCCTGATGATCTTCGCCCTGGTGGGCGCGGTGGTGATGGCCGGCTACACCAACCTGCTGGTGCTCTTCCTGGCCGTGGAGGTGATGAGCATTCCGCTCTACATCCTGGCCGGTGGCAAGCGCGACAGCCTGCGCAGCGGCGAGGCCTCGATCAAGTACTTCCTGCAGGGCTCCTTCGCCAGCGGCTTCTTCCTGCTGGGCATCGCCCTGGTGTACGGCAGCTGCGCCTCGTTCGACCTGGCCACCGTGCAGGCCCATGCCGCGGCGGCCGGCGCCGACGACCGGCTCTTCCTGCTGGGGCTGTTCTTCACCATCTCCGGCCTGGCCTTCAAGGTGGCCGCCGTGCCCTTCCACTTCTGGAGCCCCGACGTGTACGAGGGCTCGCCCACCTTGATCACCGCGTACATGAACACCGTGGTGAAGACCGCCGCCTTCGCCGCCTTCTACCGCCTGATCGAGCACATGCAGCTGCCCTTCGCCGTGCATGCCATGCTGCTGCTGATGACCGCCTGCACCCTGCTGCTGGGCAACCTGGTGGCCCTGCGGCAAACGCACTTCAAGCGGCTGCTGGCCTACTCGGCGATCGCCCACACCGGCTTCCTGATGCTGGCCCTGCTGAGCCCCGGCCCGCGCACCCCCGACGTGCTCTACTACTACCTGGTGACCTACGCCCTGGCCACCGTGGGCCTGTTCATCGTGCTCACCATCACCAAGCGGGCCTCGCGCGGCGACGAGCACATCCGCACCTTCCGCGGCATGTTCCGCACCGCCCCCTGGGTGGCGATCGTGACCATGTTGCTGCTGCTGTCCCTGGCGGGAATCCCCCTCACCGCGGGCTTCCTCGCCAAGTACCGCGTGTTCATGCTGAGCCTGGAGGCCGGCTACCTGTGGACCACCGGCCTGGCCGTGCTCATGGCCCTGGTGGGCATCTACTACTACGTGATCGTGATCCGCGAGGCCTTCACCCCCCAGCCCGATGCCCTGCCCCTGCGCGTGAGCACCGTGAACTGGGTGCTGATCTCCCTGTGCGGGATCGCCGTGGTGCTCTTCGCCGTGATGCCGCAGTGGCTGGCGCTGTGACCGCTGCGTTCGCTGCACCGTGGCGGTGCAAGGCCCCATGGCCATCCGGGCCGGGTCGTGATGGCAGGGCCAACGCATCTAAAATCCTTGGTGAACACCGACTGCGACACCCTCCGGGGTCGCGGCTCCGGATCCGGTTGACGCCGGAGGCGTCACAGCATGTAGTAGGACAAGAATGACCCGTGCGTATGTCGACCCCGGAGGGTGTCGCAGCCGGTGCTGGGCATCGTGTTCCCACCACACCTCAGCATTGACGCGGGAAATAAGATGCGCCTGCCTACCTGTAGGCAGGTTTGCCCGGGTCCTGATGGTCCCTGGCCGAGGCCCGTCCCCGTAAATTCGCGGCTTCCATGGTCCGCATCGGTCCCATCGCCCTGCCGGAGTTCCCGCTGTTGCTCGCGCCCATGGAGGACGTGAGCGACCCGCCGTTCCGCGCCCTGTGCAAGCAGCATGGGGCCGACCTGATGTACACCGAGTTCATCAGCAGCGAGGGCCTGATCCGCAAGGCGGCCAAGGGGATGAAGAAGCTGGACATCTTCGAGGCCGAGCGCCCCATCGGCATCCAGCTCTTCGGCGGCAGCGAGGACGCCATGGAGGAGGCCGCCCGCATCGCCGAGGCCGCCGGGCCCGACCTGATCGACATCAACTACGGCTGCCCGGTGAAGAAGGTGGTGGACAAGGGCGCCGGGGCCTGCCTGCTGCAGGACGTGGACAAGATGGTGCGCCTCACCGCCAAGGTGGTGAAGGCCGTGAAGCTGCCCGTGACGGTGAAGACCCGGCTGGGCTGGAACGATGCCACGAAGAACATCGTGGAGGTGGCCGAGCGGCTGCAGGACGTGGGCATCCAGGCGCTGGCGATCCACGGGCGCACCCGCGCGCAGCTGTACCGTGGCCCGGCCGATTGGACCTTGATCGGCGCGGTGAAGGACAACCCGCGCATGCACATCCCCATCTTCGGCAACGGCGACATCGATTCCCCCGAGAAGGCCGTGGAACATCGCGCCCGCTACGGGGTGGATGGCGTGATGATCGGGCGGGCGAGCATCGGCCACCCGTTCATCTTCAACGAGATCAAGCATTACATCGCCACGGGCGAACGCCTGCCCGCGCCCACCATCACCGACCGCGTGGAGGCCGCCCGCGAGCACCTGCGCCGGTCGCTCGCCTGGAAGGGCCCGTGGGAGGGCGTGGTGGAGATGCGCCGCCACTACGCGAACTACCTCAAGGGCCTGCCCCACGTGAAGGAGATGCGCCTGAAGCTCTGCACCGAGCGCGATCCCGCCGTGCTGGAGGCGCTGCTGGACGAGGTGATCGCCACCTACGCCGTGGCCGACGCGGCGTGAGGGGACGCACAGGAGGTCTTATTACGCGCGCCGAGGCGCGGGGACCGATGGGAAGTCCTTTTCTCACGCAGAGGCGCAGAGACGTGACCTCATGCGGAGGCGCGGGACAAGGTGTCAGCGAGTGGGTCCCTCTGCGTCCACCGCGTCTCTGCGTGAAACCGGAAGGGAAGGGACCCTTGCGACCCTGTGCAAGACCGCCACGCGCCTACCCGCCCGTCCCCACCCGCAGGAAGCGCCGCTGCATGGCGCGCATGGGCACGATGATGGCCAGCGCGCCGATCGCCATCACGGTGAGGGCGATCAGCAGCAGGTCGGGGCCCTGCACCACCACGGGGTAGTTCTCCACCACCGAGCCCTCGAGCTTCAGCAGGCCGAAGCGCTGTTGCGCCCAGCAGAGCAGCAGCCCGGCGCCCATGCCGATGACCATGCCCGTGGCCACGATCAACAGGCCCTCGTAGCGGAAGATGCGGCGCACGGTGGCGGGGCGGGCGCCCAGCGCGGCGAGGGTGCGCATGTCGTTGCGCTTCTCGATCATGAGCATGGTGAGCGAGGCGATGATGTTGAACGCGCCGATCAGGCCGATGAACACCAGCACCAGGAACACGAAGCGCTTCTCCATGCGGTTGGTCTCGTACATCAGCGCGTTCTTCTGGTGGCGGGTGCGCACCAGCAGGTCGGGGCCCAGCATGGCGCGCAGCTCGGCGGCCACGCGGTCCATGGGCGTGCCGGGCTCCAGCTGCACCTCCAGCGCGCTGGCCACCGTGTCGTAGCGGAAGAGCGCGCGGGCCAGGTCGATATGGGCGATGGCGTACTTCATGTCGTACTCCACGTTCATGCTGAAGAAGCCGCTCATGGCCACCTCCACGTGCTCGAAGGCGCGCTGCTGCATGGTGCCCAGCTTGCGGCCGCGGATGGGCGCGCTGATGGTGAGCGGGCGGAAGATGCCGTCGTCCATGGGCACGTCGAGGTCCACCTTCAGCCCCACGCCCAGCAGCACTGTGGAGCCGTTGCGCGATGCCAGCGTGCTGCGGCCGGCATAGAGGTGGCGCGGCATGTCGCACATGGCCAGGTACTGCGGCTCCACCCCCTTGAGCACGGCCACGGCCTGGTGGCCGCCGCTGCGCAACAGCACGTTCTCCTCGATGACCCGGCTCATGCGCCGCACCCCGGGCAGGGCGGCGATGGCGGCGGTGTCCAGCGCGCTGTGGGGGAAGGTGCGCCCTTCCACGGGCGTGATGGTGATGTCCTGGTCCAGCGGGCTGTACATGCTGTCCACCAGCCCGGCGATGCCGTTGAAGGTGCTGAGCACCGCCACCATGGCCGCCGTCACCACCGCGATCACCCCGATGCTGATGCCCGTGATGATGTTGATGGCGTTGGTGCTTCGTCCCGCCGCCGTGCGGGAGGCGAAGAGATAGCGGCGGGCGAAGAGCAGCGGGAGGTCCATGGGCGCCGGTGCGAAGGTCCGGATTTGAGGGGATGGGGCCGGGTCAATGCAGATCATTCACGGCGTGAATGATGATCATTCATGGTGTGGATGATCGGTCGTGCCGGCCGTGGTGGTGTGAGGGTGTGGCCCGGACCGGCCGCACCATATCAGCGGCCTCCCCGACATCGTGCCGCCCCGGCCAGGCGCATGGCCCCGTCCAGCGAACAAGGTCTCACCGCACCACCGCGCCCAGGTGCGCCCACAGCGT
>JAVFAQ010000060.1:0-11945 GCA_034002325.1 Flavobacteriales bacterium
GTCGCGCCCGGCCAGCAGGTCGGCCACCTCGAAGCTGCGCTCGCCGAAGAAGCGGTCGGCGCCCTGCTGCTCGATCTCCACGATCTTGCGCAGGATGATGTTCACCGTGCTGGAGGCCACCTGGCCGTACTCCTTGCGGATGTCGTCCTTCCCCTCGTTGGCCACGAACTGCAGCATGCGGCGCAGGTCCTTCAGGTCGATGAGGCCCAGGTCGTGGTCGTCCGCGTACTTGAAGATCAGCGCCAGCACGCTCTGCTGCGTATCGTTGAGTTCCAGGATGCGGCCCAGCAGCACCGGCCCGAACTCGCTCACCGTGGCGCGCAGCCGGGCGCCCGGTTCATTGCTCAGGGTGAGCAGTTCCACCGGGACGGCCTGCGGCCGGTAGGGTTCGCCGATGCGGGCGTGGCGCTCGGTGATATGGGCGTTCTCCGTGCCGGGCGCGGCCAGCCCGCTCAGGTCGCCCTTCACGTCCATCAGCAGCACGGGCACCCCCTGAAGGGAAAGCTGCTCGGCGAGTACCTGCAGCGTCTTGGTCTTGCCGCTGCCAGTGGCCCCGCTGATCAGGCCGTGGCGGTTCATGGTGCGCAGGGGCACCCGCACCAGGGCGCCCGGCGGCACCTGGCCGTCGATCATGGCACCGCCCAGCACGATGCTGCCGCCCTTGAAGGTGTACCCGTCCTGGATGTGCTTCGCGAATTTCTCCCGGTCCGTCATGGGGGCAAAGGAAAGACAACGGTGCGGGCCGCAGGCGCCGGGCGGCCGGCCATGGCCCACTTTCCCGCCTGCCGGTAACTTCGCCCGCCGCGCCGCAGCACGGCGCCAAGGCACACCACCATGCGCATCTCCTGGAACTGGCTCAAGCAATATGTCGCACCGGCTGAAGGCGGCGCGGACCTCACCCCGCACGAGGCCGCCGCCATCCTCACCAGCACCGGCCTGGAAGTGGAGAGCGTGGAGCCGTTCGAGCCGGTGAAGGGCATGCTCGCCGGCGTGGTGACGGGCCACGTGCTGGAGCGGGCGAAGCATCCGGACGCCGACCGCCTCAGCCTGTGCCTGGTGGACATCGGCACGGGCGAGCCGCAGCGGATCGTGTGCGGTGCGCCCAACGTGGCCGCCGGCCAGAAGGTGCTGGTGGCCACCATCGGCACGGTGGTCCATCTTCCCGACGGCACCAGTTTCACCATCAAGAAGAGCAAGATCCGCGGGCAGGAGAGCCACGGCATGATCTGCGCCGAGGACGAACTGGGCCTGGGCGACGGGCACGACGGCATCATGGTGCTGCCGCCCGAGAGCGTGGTGGGCACGCCCGCCGCCGAATTGCTGGGCCTCACCGCCGACCAGGTGCTGGAGATCGGCCTCACGCCCAACCGCACCGACGCCATGGGCCACCTCGGCGTGGCGCGCGACCTGGTGGCCGCCATCGCCCACCGCACCGGCCGGGCGCCAGTGCTGCGCACCCCATCCGTGGACGCCTACGCGCAGGACCGCGCATCCGAGGCCGCCGTGCAGGTGGACGTGCAGGCGCCGCACGCCGCGTTGCGCTACGCGGGCATCACCCTGGCCGACGTGCGCGTGGGGCCATCGCCGAAATGGATGCAGGACCGCCTGCTCGCCATCGGCCTGAAGCCCATCAACAACGTGGTGGACGTGACCAACTACGTGCAGCACGAGCTGGGCCAGCCGCTGCACGCCTTCGATGCGGACAAGCTCCAAGGCGGGCGCATCGTGGTGCGCATGGCCGCGGCCGGCGAGCCCTTCACCGCGCTGGACGGCAAGGCGCACACGCTCGATGCCGGCGACCTGGTGATCGCCGATGCGCAGGTACCCGTGTGCATCGCGGGCGTGTTCGGCGGGCTGCACAGCGGCGTCACCGAGGGCACCGCCACGGTGTTCCTGGAGAGCGCCTGCTTCGAGCCGGGCCACGTGCGCCGCACCGCCCGCCGCCACGGCCTGCACACCGACGCATCGTTCCGCTTCGAGCGCGGCGTGGACCCCTCGGTCACCGTGTACGCCCTGATGCGGGCCGCGCTGCTGCTGAAGGAAACGGCCGGCGCACAAGTGGTGTCGGGCATCACGGACATCGGCGTGCCGCCCGCCCGCCGCGCGGTGGACGTGACCTTCGCCGAAGTGGAGCACCTGGCCGGCACCGCGATCGCGCCCGATGAGGCGGTGCGCATCCTGGAGCTGCTGGAGTTCGCCGTGCTGCACCGCGATGACCAGGGCGTGCGCGTGGCCGTGCCCGCGAGCCGCGCCGATGTCCACCGCCCGGCCGACGTGATCGAGGAACTGCTGCGCATCCACGGGTACGACCGCGTGCCGATGCCGGCGTACCTGAAGCTGCCCTCCTTGCCGCAGCCCGGGGCCACGCTGGAGACACTGCGCCGGCAGAGCGGGCAGCACCTCGCCGCGCGCGGCATGCACGAGGTGATGACGCCTTCCCTGGTGAACGGCGCGCGTTGCGTGCGGAGCGGCATCGCCACCGCGGACCAATTGGTGACGCTGGCCAACCCGCTCAGCTCCGAGCTCGATGTGATGCGCCCCACCATGCTCTTCGGCATGCTCGGCGCCGTGGCCCACAACCTCAACCGCCAGCGCAAGGACCTGGCGTTCTTCGAACGCGGCCGCATCTACCGCACGGCCGAGGACGACGCCCGAGAGACCGAGACCCTCGGCCTGGCCCTCACCGGCCGGCGCTTCCGCGAGAACTGGCGCAGCCCGACGCGCAAGGCCGACCTCTTCGACCTGCGCGAGGAACTGGAACTGCTGCTGGAGCGCTGCGGCGTGCGGGAGATGGCCACCTGGGAACCCGTGGAACATGCGCTGCTGGGCCATGCCCACGCGCTGATGATCGACGGCCGGCGGGCGGGCGTGCTGGGCGAGGTGCGCGCTTCCGTGCTCAAGGCCGCCGAGGTGGGCCAGCCCGTGCTCTTCGCCGAGGTGGACGAGGAAGTGCTGCTCGCCGCCTGCGCCGGACGCCCCGTGCGGTATGCGGAAGTGCCGCGCTTCCCGGCCGTGCGGCGCGACCTGAGCCTGTTGGTGGACCAGGCGGTGCGCTTCGCGGAGCTGCGTGCGCTGGCCTTCGCCGCCGAGCGCAAATTGCTGCGGGCCGTGGGCCTCTTCGATGTGTACCAGGGCAAGGCCGATGGTCCATCGGCGGTACCGGCCGGCCGCAAGAGCTACGCCCTCAGCTTCGTGCTGCAGGACGAGGCGAAGACCCTCACCGACGAACAGGTGGACAAGGCCATGGGGCGCATCCGCAAGGCGTTGGAAGGCGCGGGGGCGGAGCTGCGGGGCGCATGACCGGGGCGCCGGTGCTGCGTCATGCCCGGTTGCGGGCCAGCACCATGATCGAATAGCCGCCCAGGGTCTTCGTGGTGAAGCGTGGCGCGATGCGGAACATGGCCTTGCGCACGGCGTTGACCAGGCGCTGCCGGGCGGTGGGGTCCTTGTGGACGGGCGGCGTGTAGATCTTGTCCAGCACCTCGAAGCCGTGGTCCGCCAGGATGCTCAGGATGAAGTCCTCGGTGAAGTTGTGGATATGCCCCACGCGTTCCTTCGACTCGATGAGCATGGCTTCGCGCAGCAGGGCCCACAGGCACATGTCCAGCGGGATGTGGAAAATGGTGTGGCGGCCCTTCGGGCGGATGCCGTCCAGGAAGGTGAAGTAGTCGCGCAAGTGCTCGATCACATCGATCACCAGCACCAGGTCGTGCGGGCCGTCGTCGCCGGTCGCGGTGAAGTCGCCCAGTTCGAAACGCACCCGCGGATGCTGGTGGCGCCGGGCGATGGCGATGGCATCGGCGGAGATGTCGTGGCCCACGAAGGCATCGGCATCGGGCAGGTGGCGGGCCAGCTCGATGAGGATGGCGCCGCTGCCGCAGCCCACCTCGGCGATGGTGCGGTGGGGGACCGGCCGGCGGCGCAGCAGTTCCAGGACGCGGCCGGCCTTGAACGGGGCGTCCTCCGCATGCCAGCCGGGGTTGTGCGCGAGGTAGGTGCGGTCGTTGTAGATGTCCTTCATGCGGCCGGCGGTGGGGTGGCGGAAGGTAGCTCACTCGGTGCGCCACCGGTGCAGCATGGCGCGGGCCTCCGGAGCGCCGCGCACGGCCACCAGCTCGGCACCGTCCGCCGGGTCGTAGTGCAGCAGCCAGGTGACGAGGATGTCGCGGACGCCGGCGGGCAGCGCGGTGATGTCATCGGCGTGCATGGTGCGCAGCGCGGGGTCCACGGGCAGGGCGATCACCTTGTCGTCGCGCTCGCCGGCGTCCAGCAGTTCGATCACGCCGATGGGCGCCACGTCGATCATGGTGCCCACGGGAAGCGCGGCGCACAGCACGAAGATGTCCACCGCATCGCCGTCGCCGCCGTGCGCCCGGTCCATGCGGGTGCCGGGCACGTGGCCGTAGTTGGCGGGGTAGGGGAGGTAGGCCACGTGGCGCGGCTCGCCGTTGCGCCGCGCGATGGGGAAGGTGCCGGTGGCGGGGTCGTGCTCGCGTTTGGCGGTGGTGCCTGCGGGGATCTCGATCACGGCCCGCACGGTGCCCGGGGGCGGCGCGCCGGCTTCGGGGGGCACGGGCGCGCCGGTGCAGGCGATGAGCGGCAACAGCGGGAGCAGAGGCTTGCGCATGGTGCCAAGATCGGGCACGGCGCTACCGGAAGGTGTGGCTGATGCCGAACTGCCCGCCCCATGCCATGGAGCGCCGCACCAGGCCGTCGCCCTGCATGGTGTTGAGCAATTGCCCGCGCGCCGCCGGCCCCGCCCCGATGGACCATCCGCCGGCGATCCGGTACCGCACCTGGCCCTGGGCCGTCCAGCCCAGCACCAGGGCGCTGAAGGCGGCGTCGCGCATGTCGATGTAACCGGTGGCGCCCGGCAGCACGCCGCGCCGCCCCTGCAACACGCCCAGCATGGGCCCACCGCGCACGCCGAAGTGCCAGCGGCCGGTGGTGGCATGCACGTCCAGCAGCAGCGGCACTTCCAGGTAGCTCGTGCGGTTCATGCGCTGCAAGGCGTTGCGCCGCACCTCATCATGGACCTCGGTGCTGGTGGTGGTCACCAGCACGAGCAACGTGGTGTCCACCGTCTGGGTCACGTAATAGGTCTGCCCGTCGATCACCGTGGTGCCGGTGACGATGGTCCACGTGGTGTCGATGCCGTGAAGTTGGTGGTGGGCCACCTGCTCGCTCCAGCTGTGGCGCATGTCCTGGGCGCGCATGTCCTCGGCGTAGGTGCTGTATTGCAGGCCCACGCCCACGCCGAAGCGGCTGCCCATGCGCATCAGTTCCGCACCGAAGCCGAAGGTGGTGCCGGCGGCATGGTCGGTGGCCCAATGCTCCGCGCGCGGGCCGGTGTAGCGGGTGGCGGTGTGGTACAGGGCCGCCCATGCGGTGGCCTCCAGGACCGGGTAGGCCGGTGCGGCCCGTTCCATGCTGTCGGGCGCGGAGAGGCCGACCGCCGGCACGGTGGTCGCATCGTCCACCACCGGAGCGAGGGTGTCCCGGTACACCGTCGGCGGAACGGGATCGATGTGCGGGGCTTGTTCCGGCTCCGCCGGGGGCATCGGGTCCGTTTCCGCCGGTTCCGCACCGGCCACCTGGTCGGCCAAGGGGGCCAGGGCGGGCACGTGTTCCGGTACGGCTGCGGATCCGGAGGGCGCGATATCGTCTTCGATGCGGCCCTCGGCGATCGGGGACGTGGTGTCCGTGGCCGGCTCCATTGTGGGGGCAGGCGGCAGGTCCTCCGACCCCGGACGGCTACGACGATCAGTGGCGGTGATCGTTCCCACCGGAATGGACGTGATCGCCTTGCCGGAAGATGGCCGGTCCGCCGCCGGGGCATGTCGGTCCTGGGCGACCGCTGCACGTGCAGGGGCGGGCATAGGTGCCGGTGCGTGCGCGTCGTTCCCGGTGGAAGTGCGCCCGGCATCGTGCGCTGGCGCGGTGGTGGCCGGTGCTTCCGCAGAGCGCATGGCGATGGGGTCCATGCGGGCCGGCATCGGGGCGGTGGCCGGTGCGGGGGCTTCCGCGGCGGGGGGCGTGTGCGGTCGCTCCGCGATCTCCGGTGCATGGGCCGGGGCGTCGGGCCGGGTGAAGTGCCACGCCGCCCATCCGATGGGCAGCAGCAGCAGCAGCGGCCATGCCCGGCGGCCCCGGCGGGGGGCGTGCGCATCGAGCTGTTGCTCCATGCTTTCCCAGGCCCCGGGCGGTACGGGGAAGCCGCGCTCGTTCAGCTTGCGCCGGGCCAGGTCGTCGAAGGGGGTGCGGTCGCTCATGGTACAAGGGGTCTTTCAAGTCGCATGGCCCGTTCCGCCAGGGCCTTCTGCAGGATGCTCCGGGCGTGCGCCACATGCCATTTCGATGTGCCCGTGCTGATGCCCAGCATGGCGGCGATCTCCGCGTGCGAATGGCCGTCGATCGCGAAGAGGTTGAACACGTTGCGCGACATGGGGGGCACGCGCTCCAACAACCCGGCGAAGTGCTCGGCCTCCATGCGCTCCAGATAAGCGTTCGCCACGGCGGCCTCGGGATGCTCGTCCGGCATCTCCAGGCCTTCCACGGCCAGTCGCTCGCGGTCCTGGCGGAAGTCGTCGATCACGGTGTTGATCATGATCCGCCGCGCCCACGGCTCGAAGGGCACTTCGGGCCGGCGCTTGGCCAGGTTTTGCAGGACCTTCAGGAAGCCCGTGTTCAGCAGCGCCATGGCCTCCTGTCGATCGGCCCGGTAGCGGGCGCAGATCCCCATCAGAAGGCCGAAGAGCGCATGGTACAGCTCGTGCTGGGCCATGCGCTCCTGCCGGATGCAGCGGTCGATGAGGGCTTGCGCGACCATCCGTTGTGCGGAAGGGTCCCCGCGCGGCAGGGACCCTTCCGCGTTCACGGTGCGGGTTATTGTTTCACGAAGCGCATGGTGGCCACGTTCCTTCCGTCGGTGAAGTGCAGCAGGTACACGCCGGCGGGCAGGGCGCCCACTTCCATGGGCAGCAGGTTGGCGCCGGTGGTGAGGGCGGTACGCTCGCTGCGCACGGTGCGCCCGTCCGCGCTGATGATGCTGATCTCCACCTGGCCGTTGCGGCTGCTGTGCAGTTGCAGGTTCAGCCGCTCATCCACCGGGTTGGGCCACAGCGTGCCGGGTTCCCAGGCGGGCTGCTCGGGCACGTGGGTGGGCATTTCCTGGAGCACGTTCACGGTGAGCGTGCTGCGCACCCCGCCGTCGGGCGCCATGCCGAGGAAGCCGTCGTCGTCCACGCTGATCTCCTCGCAATACGTGTCGGTGCATCCGGCGTCATCGGCGATGGTGAGGCAGAGCATGTAGGGGCCGCTCGATGCGTAGATGTGCGTGGGGAAGGGTTCGGGGCTGGTGGTGCCATCGCCGAAATCCCACAGGAACTGGAAGTTGCCGGTGCCGCCGTAGCTGAGGTTCCACACCCAGAGCTCGAAGGGCACGGGGCCGATGTCTGTGCTGTCGGTGCCCTGCCAGGCCTGCATCACCCAGAAGCCGGCGTTGCAGGGCGCGGGGACGCCGGTGTCGCAGGCGCAGTTGTCGGCCCAGGTGCCGGGTGTGCCATCGCTGCCGGTGCAGGGCGTGCCGGGGTTGGCGGTGCCCCACGGCTCACCGAGGCAGTCGAGCCAGGGGCCATCGAAAATGTAGCCCAGGCTGTCCACCACGATGGTGTCGCACAGGGTGCTGGTGCAGAGGCTATCGGTGATGGTGAGGCAGGCCACGTACCAGCCGGCCTGCTGCGGCAGGGCCCAAACGGGGTCCGCTTCCGTGCTGGCCGATCCGTCGGAGAAGGTCCATTGGTATTGGATGTCGCCGCTGGCGCTGCTGCAATCGGTGAAGCTGGCCGTGAAGGGGAGGAGCATGCCGCCGCCCTGGCCCTGTTGCACGGTGAAGCAGGCTTCGCAGGCGATGCTGGCGGGCACGCACGCGCAGTCGGCGTTCCACATGCCGGGCTCGCCGTTGCCGGTGGTGCAGGCGGTGCCGGGGGTGTTCTCGCCCCAGACCTCGCCGAGGCAGTCGTACCACAGCGGGCCGGTACCGATGGTGCCGTCAACGCCCACCACCAGGGTGTCGCAGGTGAAGCTGGTACATCCGTTGCCGTCGGCGATGGTGAGGCACACCAGGTGGATGCCGGGCGTATTGTACGGGTACTGGGTATCGGGCAGGTCGCTGGTGGTGCCTTCGCCGAAGTCCCACAGATAGGTGAGCGGCGCGGCGCCGGTGCTGCAACTTTGGAACTGGGCGGTGTAGGGCACCGGACCGGCGGGCGCAGTGGCCTGCGTGGTGATGATGCAGGCCATGCAGGCGGCGGGCGGCTCGAGGCCCACGTTGCCGGCATCGTCCACGTACACATCATGGCAGACCTCATCGGTGCAGCCGTCATCGGCGAACATCTCCAGGCAAATGGTATACACCCCGGGTCCCGGGAAGGTGAAGCCCACGATGGTGTCCTGCCATTGACCGGGCGGGTTGAAGTCCCATTCCACGGTGTAGATGCCGCTGGGCGGCTCGCTGCACGATGCGTTGAGCACGGCCGCGAAGGGCGCCGTCTGCACCACGGTGAAGCAGGCCGCGCAATCGGCGGGCGGCTCGAGGCTCACGTTGCCTTGCTCGTCCACGTACACCGTCTCGCAGGTATTGCAGCTCGCACCGTCGGCGTCCCATACGTTGAGGCAGACCGTATAGGTGCCCGGGCCGGGGAAGGTGTGGGTGATATCGGCCGCCGGGAAGCCGCCACCGCCACCGCCCGAGATGTCCCAGAGGTAGGTGTACGCGCCCTGGCCGCCGGTGGTACACGAGCTGAAGGTGGCGGTGAAGGGGCCGTTGGGCACCATATTGATGCAGGCGATGCAGGGATCGGCGCTGCAGTTGAGGTCGATGACCACTTCGGCGGTGCCGGCCGGATTGAGGAAGTAGCCGGCGGAATCCTGGGCGGCGACGCCCGTGCCGCATGGTGCCGACACGAACACATGGCCGGCGGTGTCGGGCACGAGGAACTCGGCGGAATAGTAGCAGTTCATGTTGAGCGTGGCCGTGGCGCTCACCGGGCCGGACACTATTCCGTAGACGATGATCTCCACCGGCGCGCCTTCCAGGGCCGGGTCACAGGGCGCCAAGTGGCCCGATACATGGATGGTGTGGTCCTGGGACCAGGCCGTGCCGCCGGCGAGCAGCGCGGCACCGAAGAGGAGGAAGCGTAGGTTGTTTCGCATGGTCGTGTGCGGGATCTGCCCGCCAACAGCATACACGTGACGCAAGCGGCCGGGGTTGGGTGGCCCGGGAAGAATTTCGCCCGGTCGTGCCAGGGGTCCCGGTCAAGCCCCCGGCGCCTGAAGCCCCAGCAGCAGGGCGTCCGAACAGACCTTGCGGATGGCGTCGCTCGATGGGCGGACCAGTTCGCTCTCCGGCTTGCGGCCCGCGAGCACGTCCACCATGTTCTCCCGCACGGCAGGCGCCAGGGAATGGATGAAGTGGTGCAGCGTATCCTGCGCCTGCTGCCTGCCGAAGCAGGTTGACATGAACAGCAGGTTGGTCACGAAGCCGTAGCCCTTGCGGCCGCCGAAGCAGCCCTCCCGCACCCACGTGTCCGCATGGGCCTGCGGATCGTCTTCCAGCTGGGCGATGAACGGCACCAGCAGCGTATCGATGCGGGGCACCAGGTCCGCGATGGCCTGTGCCAGCAGGGCCTCCGTGGCGATGTTGTAGACCACGTGCTCATCGGTGAGCAGGCGCACGTAGAAGAGCTGGCCCACCGTACGGTCCGTGTCCGGCACCGGCCTCCAGCATTTGATCGCCAGGTCCACGTGCAGGGAGACTTCCACGCCCTCTTTGTTGCCCCGGGTGGAGTACATGATCACCAGGTACTCGAAGTCGCCGGAGCGCCGCAACAACACCTTGTCCGACTTGCGGTACTTGAAGCCAAGCGCCTTGTAGCGCTCCTGCAATGTGCTGCCGAACAGGTGGAAGGCTTCGGTGGAGGTCATCCGTATGGGCAATGGGGTGAGCTATTCGGGCTTCAGCCGGTACGCTCCGTCGTCCTTGAGCCTGCACAGGGTCTCCTGCAAGGGACCCTGCGCTGTCCGTGTGCTGCGGTTGGGTCCACTAGGTGAGACGCTGGGGAGGGTTGGGGTCGGGGCATTGGGCGGTAGGGACCACTTCGAGGGAGCCTGCTGGGGTTGGGGGCTACGACGTGTATCGCATGGCGTCCATCAGTGCGCTTGGTCTACCATTCGACAATTCCCTATCAATCAGTGGTAACGCCGATCATTCGCCAAAACACATCCTCCGCCAAGATGCGTGTGCCGTAATCCCGTGCTTTTTTAGCCTTCCCGGACTGTGTGTTGGGATCAGCAACAACAAGCAGGTCAAGTGCTTTGGTAACACCACTGGCGACGATCAACCCAGCATCGACTGCGTATGCTTCAGCAAGACCTCTTGTGATCAGTTGTCCATTGCTCGTGGACCGAAGTTGTCCGGTAAAGCAAACTCTCTGGCCGGCGAGCGAACTGTCTTTGACTGATGGGCGTGTGGAGAGATGCACCAATGCCAGCTGGTTCGCGGCAGATTCAAGTACACTGTCCAGAGACGATTCATCATGCCCCAAGAGCCTGGCCACAAGGTGTAGGTCGCGGCGTTCCGAATCCGTTACGACCCCATCCGAGAGTGCCGCAATGGCAAGATTGTGTATGTAGTGAGCATGTGCTGTCTCAAGTTGCGGCGATGACAGATTCCAGCTTAGCGCCGCATGGACCAGGGTGTCCTCTTCGCCTTCATCGATCGTTCGGTCTTCCAGGATGCGATCGACAAGGGTCATATAGGCCAACACGTTCGGCGACTCAGCCTCAGTGTCATGATGGATCTTGGACGCGATCCGCTGCAAGAACCGAGGTGGTGAACTCACAGCCTCATAGGCCATTACGCGCAAAACGGCTCCGCTACCGCTGGCCGAGCGCATTACCCGCCTGAAGACCGTGCAACGCGGCTGGTTGAACTACTTCCGCTTGGCAAGTATGACCGGCAAACTGCGCGATGTGGATGGCTGGGTGCGCAATCGGCTGCGGTACTGCATCTGGAAGGACTGGAAGAAGCCCGAACGGAAACGGAAGAACCTGATCCGCTTGGGTGTAGACCAGCACCATGCCTATGCTTGGAGCCGCACGCGCAAAGGTGGCTGGGCCATCGCCCAAAGTCCCATCCTAAGCACCACGATCACCCTGAACCGCTTGGCCAAACGCGGCTACGAAGCCTTGCTCGATCACTACCGGAAAGTCGCTCCACATCTCAACGAACCGCTGTATACGAGGCCCGCTTGGTTTACCCAGAGCGAAGCCGAAGGGTACAGTGGTGTGAGAGGCGCACCCCGTCGCTATTTAGCGGCGGGGCCGCCTACTCGATTATGCAACGTACTTTTTAACATAGTCGTCAATTTTAAATGGTTCTGGTCTTGTTGTCGAACTTAAATACAAAGGGTGATGAGGATGTCCTTTTGCTGACTTATTCCCGAATGTCACCCAATTACAATTTTGGTTTAAAGTCAGTTGGTAAATATCTTCCAAGCATTTCATTAAAAATGGTCGTTTTTCAATTAGTGTCCCCCAAGCAGCCCAAATAATTGGGTTGTTAAATTCAGATAAAAGTCCTTTTATAAAACTTAAATTTTTCTTGTGAATTAGCGAGTCGAAGTCTAAATGAATTCCATTTGGGTCGGTGGCTCTTTGAGGATATACATTTAACATTATCCAACTGTCAAAACCATTGTTTATAGAAAGTCTTTCAACGGATTTTAAAGTATTGTCTAGGTTCTCAGGTTCAGCTGTGCTTGGGTTAATTCCAAAACATATTAATGGGTTTGTTCCTTTTGTTCCAAGAATATACCTGATTGAGTTTTCATTGTCGTTTTCGTACAGCCACTCTTTTTGTATAATATTCATTACATTCCCATTTT
>JAVFAQ010000061.1:0-11902 GCA_034002325.1 Flavobacteriales bacterium
GTGGCCGACCTGCTACGGGCCGGGCTGCGCACGAGCGCCAAGGCAAGGTCCGCGAAAGTGAACGGCGGCCTGCCCGTGATACACTGCGCGCATCCGGCCAAACCCGGCGAGGAAATGACACCCGAGCGCGTGGCCGAGATCCTGTGGGGTTCCGGCGAGTGACACCATGCGGTACCTGCCGGACATCAACGTGTGGCTCGCGCTCTCTTTGGACCTGCACACGCATTTCCCGCACGCTCGCGCATGGCTGAGCGGCGTGGACACCGGAAGCGAGGTGCATTTCTGCCGTGCCGCGCAGCAAGGCTTGTTGCGCCTCATCACCACCGAACTCGTTGCGCGGCGTTACGGCATAGCACCGCTGACGAACCAGCAGGCATGGGGCATCTTCGACGGATACATGATGGATGCGAGGATCGGCTATCGCGACGAACCGGAGGGTCTGATGGATGTGTGGCGAAACCTCGCCTCGCTTCCGAGTGCATCGCCCAAGCTTTGGATGGACGCCTACCTCGCGGCCTTCGCCAAGGCAGGAGACTACCGCTTGGTCACCACCGACAAGGCCTTCAAGCAGTTCAAAGGCCTGGATCCGCTGATGCTGGGTGAGTAGCCACCTACTTTTGGCTCACGGGCAGATTACAGGACAAGCGGATCGAACGGGCAAGGAAGTGCTTGTGGCCCGCGTTGTCCATCAGCGCCGCCATCCCCGTCACCGCCTCGGACACAGCCGCTCACGCTAACCCAAGCGCCTTTCGTCGCGTATCACGCGGCCTAATTTCGCCCCCACTTACACCGCACACCGCATGTACGACCTCATCGACGCCTTTCCGCAACAGCTTGAAGAAGCCTTGGCCATCGGCCGCAAGGCCAGCCTGAAACCCGCCGACGGCCCCTACCGCAATGTGGTGGTCACCGGCCTGGGCGGCAGCGGCATCGGCGGACGCATCGCGGCGCAGGCCGTGGCGCACGAGGCCATCTGCCCCATCGAGGTGTACAGCAATTACTACCTGCCCGCCTACGTGGGCAAAGGCAGCTTGGTGATCGCCAGCAGCTACAGCGGCAATACCGAGGAGACCATCGCCGCCATGGAACAGGCCCTGGCGAAGGGCGCCCGCGTGGTGGCGATCACCAGCGGCGGCAAGATGCTGGACATGGCCAAGGAGAATGGCCTGGACCACATCGTGATCCCCGGTGGCAACCCGCCGCGCACCATGCTGGCCTACTCGCTCACACAGCAGTTCTTCGTGCTGAAGCATTTCGGCATCATCGCCACGGACATGACGCCCGCCATCGCCGAGGCCGCCAAGCACCTGGCTGCGGAGAAGGAGGCGATCAAGCAAGCCGCGCAGGACCTCACCGACAAGCTCTTCGGCAAGCGCCTGGTGATCTACAGCGAGGCCGGCACCGAGGCCGTGAGCATCCGCTTCCGCCAGCAGGTGAACGAGAACAGCAAGGAACTGTGCTGGCACCACGCCATCCCCGAGATGAACCACAACGAGCTGGTGGGCTGGGCCGGCGGAAAGGACGACATCGCGGTGGTGATCTTCCGCCACAAGGAGGACCACGAGCGCAGCCAGGTCCGCATGGAGATCAACAAGGAGGTCTTCCGCAAGTACACCCCGCACGTACACGACGTGTGGAGCCAGGGCGCTTCGGCGCTCGGTCGCCAGTTGTACCTGATCAACCTCGGCGACTGGGTGAGCTTCCATTGGGCCGGGAAGAAAGGCGTGGACCCCACCGAGATCGCGGTGATCAACATGCTGAAGGGGAAGCTGGCGGAGATGAAGTAGAACACGCCGCAGAGACGCAGCGGCGCAGAGTTCCGCACGACCTATAACGAACTATCCAGCAACATCATAGGGTGCGCGATCGAAGTGCATCGAGAGCTTGGTCCCGGACTTCTGGAAAGCATCTATGAACACTGCTTGGCCAAAGAGTTGACCGCTGCGGGCATCAACTTCCTACGGCAACATCCCGTACCATTAAGGTACAAGGGCGAGACGCTGGGCATGGACCTCCGCCTGGACCTGTGGGTCGAACAAATGATCATCGTCGAGATCAAGGCGGTGGACCTTCTTCATGAGCGACACCGGGCACAATTGCTCGGCTATCTGAAGCTTACGGACTCCAAACTCGGCCTGTTGATCAATTTCAATGAAGCCACCTTGACCTCCGGCGTGCATCGGATCGTGAACGGATTACATGGGCCATGACAACGGGCCACCATCTCGCGGCACTTCTTCCTGACCTTTGCACCATTGCCTTCTCCGCGCCTCCGCGCCTCTGCGGCAAACCCCATGAGACAAGTCCATTTCCAAGACCTCGGCCTGATCGACTACGCCACCGCGTGGGACTACCAGACCAAGCTCTTCCAGGCCACCATCGACCGGAAGATCGCCAACCGCAACCTGCCGGAGAATGAGCAGGTATCGACCGAGGACCACCTGTTGTTCTGCGAGCATCCGCACGTGTACACCCTCGGCAAGAGCGGCAAGCAGAGCCACCTCTTGTTGAACGAGGCCGGGTTGCGCGAGAAGGGCGTCCAGTTCTTCCCGATCGATCGCGGCGGTGACATCACCTACCACGGGCCGGGGCAGATCGTGGGTTACCCGATCTTCGACATGGACCACCACTTCACGGACATCCACCGCTTCCTGCGCACGCTGGAGGAGGCGGTGATCGGCACGTTGGAGGCGTACAACATCAAAGCCGGGCGCATCGAAGGGCTCACGGGCGTGTGGCTGGACCAGGATGATCCGTTCAAGGCACGGAAGATCTGTGCGTTCGGGATCAGGGCCAGCCGCTGGGTGACGATGCACGGCTTCGCCTTCAACGTAAACACCGACCTGAGCTACTTCGAGAACATCGTGCCCTGCGGGATCGCCGACAAGGGGGTGACCTGCATGGCGAAGGAGCTGGGCGGCTTGCTGGACATGGGCGAGGTGAAGGACCGGCTCAAGCTGGAGCTGGCCGACCTGTTCGATGTGGAGCTGGCGGAACGGGCCTAGGTCTTGTACCGGGCGGCGGCCGCCTTGTGCGCCTGCCTGATCTCACGGGCCAGGGCCTTGGGCGCAAGCACGCGCACATCGGCACCCCAGGCCAACAACTGCTCGCGCAGCACCGGCCCGGGCACCACTTCCAGGGCGATGGTCACGCCATTGCGGTCCTGTTCCACCACTTGCTGCGAGGGATGAACGGGCGTGGCGATCACTTGGGCGGCCCGCGGCTTCTCCACGCGCAGCACCACGCGCCGGGGCTTGCCGGCCGCCACGTCCACGCCCACGGCGGCGGCGTATTGGGCCGCATGCGCCGCAGTGGGCTTGGCGCCGCGCTTGGCCAGCACATGCACGTGCAGCACCTGGTCCAGCGGCAGCGCCACCGCCGCCCGGTTGCCCGCATGGCGGCCCAGCACGTACCAGCGTCCATGGTGTTCCTTCAGCAGGTGCGGCATGATGCGGGCCTCCTTGGCCGTGGCGCCGTGGCCGGTGCGGTAGCGGACGCGGGCCTCGCGCCGCTCCCGCACGGCCCGCAGCAGCGGCGCGGCCTGGAGCACGCCCTGGGCGCGGCCGCCGCCCTCGAAGGCCATCGCCGCGTCCAGGCCGGCGTTGCCTCCGGCGCTGCGCACCACTTCCAGCCATTGGGCGCGCTCCAGCAGGTGCAGCATGCCCGTGCTGCCGCTGTCCGCCTCGGAAAGGGCGTAGGTGTTGGCCGGGCGGTCGTACACCACGCGCATGCCGAGCTGTGCGCGGATCTCCTCGATGTCGCGCTGCAGGGTGCGGTGGCTCAGGGCCAGCCCGTGTTCCTCGAGGTGGCCGGCCAGGTCGGCGAAGCTGGGCCGGTGGGGCAACCGCTCCAGGATCAGCAGGTAGCGTTTGAGCTTGTCTTGATGGGCCATGGCGCCAAGTTCGGTGATCGCGCTGAACTACGCCAATGGGTGTCGTTCGGTCACTTCGCCATGTACCGCCCCACCGGCCGCAGCAGGGTCACCTGCACGGCCTGTTCCTCGAACTTCTTGAACCCGCCCTCCACCTGCTTGCCGGGCCAGAAGACCTTGAAACGGCCGCGGGCCAGGTCGTAGCTGGCGCTGTACAACGTGCCGAAGCCGCGCAGGTATTGCTGGTGGTACAGGGGCGGCTTGAGGAAGCGCTTCTCCAGCTGGGCCCGGTCGATGTTCTCGTCCAGCAGGCATTCCTCCAGGTATTCCCGGCGCTGCACCGTGGCGGTGAAGGCGGCGTACTCGTCCCATTCCACCTGCTCCTGGTGGTTGGTGCACACGGGGCGCTGCACCACGCGCGCGGGCCGGTCGGGGTTGAGGTATACCACGGCGTACTTCCCCATCTTGTCCAGCAGCAGCACGTTGTAGCACATGTGTACCGGCATGCGCTTGAGCACGGCCACGGCCTGGGCCACGGTGCTGCACGTTTCCAGCACGTAGCGTACCACCAGCGGTATGCCGAAGCCCTCGCCATGCACCTTGCGCCCGCCGAAGGACAGCGTGGCGCCGAGGCCGTCGGCGTTCATGCCGTCCAATATGCCCCAGGCGCTGTCCTGTATGCCGATCACGGGCTTGAGCCATTCGGTGTAGCGCATGCGCCCGTCGAAGTAGCGCGGGTCGTAGTCGTAGTTGCGCAGCAGGGTGGGGTTGCCGCGCACCCAGGCGGCCTGCGAGCAGCCGGCCATGTAGGCGGGCGGGCACCACATGGCCAGGAAGCGGGCCTCGAGGTCGCCGCCGCCGGCCAGCTCGCACAGGCGGGCGTACACGGGCATGAGTTCGGGCATGTGGTGTTCCAAGGCGCTGCGGCTGGTGGTGTAGCCGGGCCGCGCATCGGGGCCGGCGCTGAGGAACCAGTTGCGGTACAGGGGCCATACCCGCTGCCAGAACCGCTGCCAGCGTTCGCCGGGCACGGGTTCGTGGACCAGTTTCAGTTGCACGTACATGGTCGGGGGCGCAAGGTCGTCATCGCGAAGGTCGGCATGGGGGCGTTGGGCGCGGCCCCCGGTGCATCCACCGGGGGCCGGGGGGCGCGGCCGGGTCACATCATCTTGAACCCGCCGATCTCCAGCGGGCCGGTGCCGCCGGGCGTTTCGCTGCGGTACTGGCCCTTGATGCCCGCGATCCACTGCCGGGCCCGTTCGGTGAGCCGGAAGTCGTCGGTCATCATGCGGCCGCGCATCACCAGGATGCCCATGTCGGCCCCTTCGTAGAGCCAGTCGCCCGTGCGGGCGATCCGCAGGAAGAAGGCCTCGTCGTCGTTCTCCACGGCGCGGCGGCGGCTGTCCATGCGGCTGTATGCCGTGCGGCCGTTGCGGCCCATGCGCCAGATGCCGGTGCGGGGCGCCTCGGTCACGCGCTCCACGCGGTCTTCGGTGAACTTGATCACCAGCTGGCCCCAGTCGTCGATGTTCTCCGGGCGGGCCCAGCGGCGGTTCAGCGCCTTCACGTTCAGCTCGTACGGCTGGTCCATCCATTCCAGCGTGTGGAACAGGTGCAGCGGTGCGTCGCTCATGGCGAAGGCGGCGTGGTTGGTGATGCTGCTGGCCCCGGTGATGCGCGGGTTGAGCTCGCCGAGGTAGATCTCGCCGTCGTCGGTGTCGATCAGGAAATCCAGCTCGAAGTAGCCCTTGTAGCCCTGCTTCAGCAGTTGGTCGCCGAAGCGCTGGGCATAGCGCCGGGCCTTGCGGCGGATGGCCGGGGTGAAGGCCCCGGCGTAGATCTCGTTGCCGCACCAGCCGCCCTTGTACGGGGTGAGCTCCTTGAAGCCCACCAGCTCGGTCATCAGCGGGGCCACGATGGTGCCGTGGCGGGTGACACACGCCTCCATGGCCGCGCCCCGGCAGTTGATGCGCTTCATGATCTTGCACTCCTTCTCGGCCTCGATCTCCTTGGCGTAGCGCGCGTAGTCGTCCTTGCCGGCGATGAAGAAGGTGGTGTGGCCGCTGTCGCCGAAGGGGGTCTGCACCACCAGGTCGTCGCCCAGGTCGCGGGCGGTCTTCAGCAGGTGCGCGTAGCTCTTCACCCGCTTCAGCACGTAGGGCACGGGCGGCACGCCGGCCTTCTCGGCCACGCGGTTGGTGTTGATCTTGTTGTCCATGAAGCTGCGCAACCTGGCCGGCGGGAAGATCACCTCCAGCCCCAGCTTGCGCGCCAGCTTCTCGGTGCGCTCATCGAACATGAGGAACATGGCCTTGCCCGCCCGGCCGTTGTGCGCGCGCCGTTCGATCAGGTCGTGCACCTCCTTGTGCTCCAGCAGGTAGTTGTTGATGTCCTCGATGCTCTCGAACTCCTTGTGCGGCAGCTCCTCCATGGGGGTGAAGCTGTTGGGGTGCTGGCCGTCGAAGCAGTCGATGTAGGTGATGTAGCGGAAGCCGCGGACCCATTCATCGGCCCCCAGCAGGTTGAAGTTGGTGGCGCTGATGAAGTAGATGGGCACCTCGTTGCGGTGGAAGAACCGGCGGATGTCGCTCACGCCCTTGAGGGGTTTCGGGGCGGCCTTCTTCGCACCGGCCTTCCGGCGGGGCAGGCCCTTCCCGGCCTTCTTCGTGGTGCCTCCGCGTTCCGCCGCCGCCCGGCGGGCGCCGCGGGCCTTCTTCGCGCTTTTCTTCTTGCTCATGGTACGGTGGCCCGCCTTGGGGTGCGGGCGGGTACAAGGTAGGCGGGGACGCGGAACGGCCAAGGGCTGGCATCGTAGCTTCCGCCCATGGAAACGATCAGCCTGCTCGACCCCCGCTTCGCCGTCACACGCCCCGGCGCGTTCCGCATACGGGGCCATTCCACCGACCTGCCCGGCGACATGGACAAGAAGGACCTGAAGAAGCAGTTGGAGGCGGACAAGGAGCACATCAGCGACCTGCAGGAGCTGCTGCACGCATCGGGCGGCCACGCGCTTCTGCTGGTGTTCCAGGCCATGGACGCGGCGGGCAAGGACAGCGCGATCCGGCACGTGATGAGCGGCGTGGACCCGCAGGGCGTGCGCGTGTGGAGCTTCAAGGCGCCCAGCTCGTTGGAGCGCAGCCACGATTTCCTGTGGCGCCACTACCAGGCGGTGCCGGCCCGGGGCCACATCGGCATACACAACCGCAGCCACTACGAGGAGGTGCTGGTGACGCGGGTGCATCCGCGCCATATCCTGGCGCAGGGCCTGCCGGACGTGCGCACGGAGAAGGACATCGATGCGGCCTTTTGGGAACGGCGCTACGCGGCCATCCGCGCGTGGGAGGAGCACCTGGCCGACTGCGGCACCACGATCATGAAGTTCTTCCTCCACATGTCGCCCAAGGAGCAGCACAAGCGCTTCATGGAGCGGCTGGACGACCCGAAGAAGAACTGGAAGTTCAACCCGGGCGACGTGACCGAGCGGGGGCACTGGGACGCGTACATGGCCGCGTACGAGGCGGCGATCAACGCCACGGCCACGCCCCGCGCGCCCTGGTACGTGCTGCCGGCCGATGAGCAATGGGAGACCCGCGCCCTGGTGGGCCGCCTGTTGCGCCTGCAGCTGGAGGCCCTGGACCTGCGCCACCCCGTGCCCACCGAGACCGACCGTGCGGCCTTCGCCGAGGCCCGGGCACGGCTGCGGGCCGAGCAGCGCTGACCACCGCTACATTTGCCGCATGGCCCGTGCGTTGCTCCTGTTGCCGATCGTGGTGGCCCTGTTCGCGGCATCGTCCTGCACCAAGGAGGACGATGACGCGGCCTACCGCCCGGCGGCCATCACCTTCCGCATGGACAGCGGCTACACCCACCAGAGCGACACCGTGCCGGTGAACGACACGTTGCTCATCGGCCCGCTGGTGTCCGAGGGCTCGCGCAGCCTGCACACGGTGTTCATCGAGCGCAGCATCGACGGCGGTCCGTGGGAGCGGCAGGACAGCGTGCCCTTCGGCCCGGACCCGATGACCTTCAACGTGCAGGCCATCATGTCCGCCCAGCCCTGCACCGAGCAGTGGAGCGTGCTGGCCGTGGAGCACGAGGGCAACACCACCCGCCGCAGCCTCACCTTCACCGTGGTGGAGTAGGGGCCTGTGCGCCGAGGGCTTCACGCGGAGGTGCAGGGAGCGCAGGGGGGAAGGCGCGTGATGGGCCGCAAGCCATTTTCACTTTCTCACCCTTCTCACCCGTCTCACCTTCTCACCCTTCTCACCCTTCTCCCCCTTCTCCCCGTCCCTGCTTTCCCCAACGCTTCCCACATCATTCCGCCTCGGTACCTTCGCAGGTCTTTTTCAACGTGCCATGTACCGCACCCACACCTGTGGCGAACTCCGCCTCGCCGACGCCGGAAAGACCGTGACCCTCGCCGGCGGTGGTGGACACCTCCTCGGCCGCACCTTCATTGCACCATGACCAACGAGCAAGCCATAGCGCTTGTAGCACGTCTACGCTCGTTCGGTAAAGAGAAGGACTGGTTCGAGTTCAAGGTGAAGAATGTCGACCCCCGGAAGCTTGGTGAGAACCTCAGTGCCGTGTCCAACGCCGCCTGTATGGCCCACGAGCCATTTGGATACGTGGTCTATGGTATCCGGAATGATGATCTTGAGGTAGTGGGTACGACCGTTGACCTTGAGCAAGAGCGGGTCGGCGGTCAGACGCTGCTTCTTTGGCTGGCCAAGTTCTTGACGCCCGACCCGGCCTTGCAGCACTTCACGTGCTTAATGGATCGCGGTCGGGTGGTCATCATCAGCGTACGCGCCGCGATGGGCCGGCCGGTCGCCTTCAAAGGGCAGGCATGCATCCGGATCGGGTCGAGCACAACGAGCCTGCGTGACCATCCCCAGTTGGAAAGGGCGATCTGGAACAGCGGGGAGGACTGGTCCGCCAAGGTGCATCCATCCGCGAGCCGGCTCGATCTGGATGATGAGGCGATCGCGAAAGCGAGGCGGCAGTACTTGGAGAAGAACCCGGAGAAAGCCGGCGAGATCGAAAGCTGGGGCGACAGCACCTTCTTGGACAAGGCCAAACTGACCATCCAAGGCGGTGCCACCAACGCCGCACTGCTGCTGCTGGGCAAGCCCGAAGCGGCCAGCCTGCTCAGCCCGGCCATCGCACAGATCAGCTGGTTCCTGCGCACGGACCGACACGAGAGCCTGGACTACGCGCACTTCGGCCCGCCCATCATCCTGAACGTGGACCGTCTGCTCGCCAAGGTCCGGAACATGAAGGTGCGCTCACTCCCGGGCGGGACGCTTTTCCCGGTGGAACGTGACCGATACGACCCTTGGGTGATGCGCGAAGCCTTGCACAACTGCATAGCCCATCAGGACTACCTGCGCCGTGAACGCATCCACGTGATCGAGCGCGAGCACAGCTTGACGTTCGAGAATGCCGGCGGGTTCATTCCGGGCAGTGTGGATGCCGTTGTCCGTAGCAACAGCCCCCCGTCGATCTACAGGAACCCCTTCCTCGCCCAAGCCATGGTGAACCTGAACATGATCGATACCGAAGGGGGCGGTATCCGAAAGATGCATGTGAAGCAACGCGAGCGCGCGTTCGCCATGCCGCACTATGACCTGAGCGATCCCGGACGGGTATCCGTAACGCTGGAAGGTGCCATCATCGACGAGGCCTATACGCGCTTGTTGCTTGACCGCATGGACCTTGACATGGATACCGTGCTTCTGCTGGACAAGGTGCAACGCGGGATCCGGATCGGCCGTGCGGAACATGCTCAGTTGAAGAAGGCAGGGCTGGTGGAAGGACGGTACCCCAACCTGCACATCTCTGCCCGGCTCGCACGGGCGACAGGCGATGAAGTCCGTTATGTGAAACGCAAGGGCCTCGATGATGAGCGTTGCCTGGAGTTCATCGTCCGGTTGGTCAGCACCGCCCCTTCCGGCGTCGGCCGCCAGCAGATCGATGAACTTCTCATTCCCATGCTACCCGATGTGCTAACACCTCCTCAGCGCAAGAACAAGGTCCACAACCTGATACAGAGGCTCGCTCGTGAAGGGCGGATCAGGAACCTTGGAGGGCGTGGGCTGTCCAGCAGATGGGTACTTGGCGACCCATTGAACTGACCCTCATGGACACCCCATTTGGATCAAAGTCCGGTGGCCCGTATCAAACCTCGATGGCATAATACGCTGACCATGAGCATATTGACATTGATATGCAAGCAAGCTTGCAACAAAGTCGGAAACTAACTCCCCCATCCCGCCCACCATGTACCGCACCCACACCTGTGGCGAACTCCGCCTCGCCGACGCCGGAAAGACCGTGACCCTCGCCGGATGGGTCCAACGCGCCCGCGACCTGGGCGGCCTCACCTTCGTGGACCTGCGCGACCGCTACGGCATCACCCAGCTGAGCTTCAACATGGAGCGCACGGCCGACCTGTGCGCGGCCGCCCGCAAGTTGGGCCGCGAGTTCGTGGTGCAGGCCACCGGCGTGGTGACGGAGCGCGAGAGCAAGAACGCGCAGCTGCCCACCGGCGAGGTCGAGATCGTCGTCACTGGACTGAAGGTGCTCAACACCGCGGCCACACCGCCCTTCACCATCGAGGACGAGACCGATGGCGGCGACGAGCTGCGCATGAAGTACCGCTACCTGGACCTGCGCCGGGCCAACGTGCGGAAGCACTTCGAGCTGCGCCACCGCATGGCCATCGAAGTGCGCAACTACCTCAGCGCACAGCATTTCCTCGAGGTGGAGACGCCCGTGCTGATCAAGAGCACCCCCGAGGGCGCCCGCGATTTCGTGGTGCCCAGCCGCATGCACCAAGGCGAGTTCTACGCGCTGCCGCAAAGTCCGCAGACCTTCAAGCAACTGCTGATGGTGGCCGGCTTCGACCGCTACTTCCAGATCGTGAAGTGCTTCCGCGACGAGGACCTGCGCGCCGACCGCCAGCCGGAGTTCACGCAGATCGATTGCGAGATGGCCTTCGTGGAGCAGGAGGATGTGCTGCGCACCTTCGAGGGCATGGCCAAGCACCTGTCCAAGGCCGTGCTGGGCCACGAGTCCAACGAGGCCTTCCCCCGCATGACCTTCGACGAGGCCATGCGCGACTACGGCAGCGACAAGCCCGACCTGCGCTTCGGCATGCGTTTCCACGAGCTGAACGACCTGGCACAGGGCGCGGGCTTCAAGGTGTTCGATGAGGCCGAGCTGGTGGTGGGCATCAAGGCCGAAGGCTGTGCGGGGTGGAGCCGCAAGCAGACCGATGCGCTGATCGACTTCGTGAAACGGCCACAGATCGGCGCCACGGGCATCGTGTTCGTGAAGTGGACGGACGAGGGGTTGAAGAGCACGGTGGACAAGTTCTACACGCCGGACCAGCTACGGCGCTGGGCCGATCGCTTCGGCATGGCCACCGGCGATCTGCTCTGCCTCATGGCCGGCCCGGCCGATCAGGTGCGCAAGCAGTTGAACGAATTGCGCCTGCACCTGGGCGACCGGCTGGGCCTGCGCGACCCCCACGTGTTCAAGCCGCTGTGGGTGCTGGATTTCCCCTTGCTGGAGCAGGATGAAGAGACCGGCCGCTGGCACGCCATGCACCACCCCTTCACCGCGCCCAAGCCGGAGGACGCGCAGAAGCTGCTGGAGCAACGCGACCTGGGCAGCGTGCGGGCCAACGCGTACGACCTGGTGATCAACGGCACGGAGATCGGCGGCGGCAGCATCCGCATCCACGACCGCACCATGCAGGAGGCGATGTTCCGCGCGTTGGGCTTGACCGATGAGGAGGCCCGCCACAAGTTCGGCTTCCTGCTCGACGCCTTCGAGCACGGTGCGCCACCGCACGGCGGAGCGGCCTTCGGCTTCGACCGCTGGACGGCCCTCTTCGGCGGCCGCAGCGACATCCGCGAGTTCATCGCCTTCCCCAAGAACAATGCGGGCAGGGATGTGATGATCGATGCGCCGGGCCGGATCGACGACGAGCAGTTGAAGGAGCTGGGGATCGCCGTGAAAGGC
>JAVFAQ010000062.1:0-11661 GCA_034002325.1 Flavobacteriales bacterium
TTGGATGCCGATGGGCACCTGCTGCACACCCACTTCACCGGGGGCGGCTGCGGAGCCTACAACCACCAGGGGTATATCAACCAGGGCACCCAGGGCATGGTGCAGGCGCCCGACGGCAGCTGGTACATCTTTGGTTCCTACCACGGCTACGACGATGGCACGGTGGACGATCTCACCCAACGTTTGGTGAGCCGGTTGTACGGGTTGCACGTGGGTGTGCCGGAGCACGGAACGCCGCGCATGAACGTGTACCCGGTGCCCGCCACCGACCATGTGACGGTGGAACTGGGTCCGCTTCACGGAGGCACGGCCCCCTACAGTGTGCTGGTCCTTCGTGATGCGTTGGGGCGCACGGTGGCCGCACAACGCGCTACCGGCGAGCGGAACACCGTGCCGCTGCATGGGCTGGGCGGCGGCATCTACGTGCTGGAATGGCTTGTGGATGGTGAGCGCAGGGCCGTGCGCCGGGTGGTGGTGGAGTAGGCCACAGGCTCACCGCGCCATCCGCAACCGCAGGCCCGCTAACGCCTGCACATGGTTCACCTCGGGGTTGGTGCTGAAGCCCTGGCCCTTGAACACGTTCGTCATGGCCACGTCATAGCCCACTTCCGCGAACAGGGGACCCAGCTCCAAGCCGCCACCGAAGCCGATGCTCCATTGGGCCGGGCGGGTCTCCACCTCCAGCTCGTCGTGGTCAAGGTCTGCGCTGAGCGCCAGCATGGCGGTGGGGCCGCCAAAGACGTAGATGTTGAGCGCGGGGTCATTGCCCGGATCGATCAGCCGCAGGCCCAGGTGCGCGGGAATGCGCAGCGAGCGGCTCGTGTAGCGGAACTCCACGTCGGTGCCCGTGAGGGTGCCATCGGGCGCGGTGCCTGCCACGGTATAGCGGAGATCGCGCACATGGAAATGCACGCCGCTGCGCAGGAACCAGCGGCCGCCCAAGAGCACATCGGCCCCCAACGACCAGCCGGCGCGGCCCGTCCACAGTTCATCGCCGGCCTCGCGCACCTGGCTGCCGGAATAGCCGCCCAACAGCCGCAGTTCCTGGGCGGCGCCCGGTACGGCCAGCGCGGTGGCGAACACCACGGAGAGGAGGGGGCGTGCGCGTGCCATGGCGATCAACGTTTGAAGAGCCGCGACCCGAAGAGCAGGCTCAACAGGAAGAGGATGAGGAAGACGAAGAACAGCACCTTGGCGATGGATGCCGCCCCGGCGGCGATGCCCCCGAAACCGAACACGGCGGCGATGATGGCGATGACGAGGAAGACGGCGGCCCAGCGTAGCATGGTGAGGGTGTTTGGTGATCGTGGTGGTGTGCCGCTCTCCGGGAAAGACCATGCCGCGCCACATCCACCGGGGCGGGTCGGTGCCGCTGCGAAGCGTACGGGAACCGGCGGGGTGTAACTTTTCGCCCCGGAAAGGCCCGTGCCACCGCCGCCGAGATCGGGGCATGGCTTCCCCGGATCGACGGGATATGTGCCCATGCGACATCCCCATGCGCGCGCTGCGGCCCGCGAAGACCCCGGCCCACGCGCTGCGGGCGGGCGGGGCACGAACTTGGCCGCCACCCCGCCCCGGGGACCCGCACCACCCCGTTCAACGCCCGTACCGCATGCAAGGAACCGCGCTCATCGTGGATGATGAACCCGACATCCGCGACCTGCTGGGCCTGCTGCTGCGGCAGGCCGGCCTGGAAAGCATGAAGGCCGCATCGATGGCCGGGGCGCGCGAGGCCATCGCCCGCCATCGCTTCGATGTGGTGTTCATCGACATCAACCTGCCCGACGGCCTGGGCCACGAGCTGATACCGGAGATCCGCGCCGCCATGCCCGCCGCGCGCTGCATCACCATCAGCGCCGACGACTCCCGCTCGGCCTCGGCCCTGGCCTTTGGCGCCGACGCCTTCGTGGCCAAGCCCTTCTCGCGTTCGCATATCCTTCACAGCATGGGCTTGCCCAACGGCCCGGCACAATGACCCCCACCATGGCCAAGCACCGCATCCTCATCATCGACGACGACCCCGATATCCGCCTGCTCCTGTCGCGCTTCCTGGTGAAGGAGGGCTACGAGACCAGCACCGCCGGACGCGGCAGCGAGGCCCGCGCCCTGCTGGCCGGCACCCCGTTCGACCTGGTGCTGTGCGACCATCGCCTGCCCGATACCGACGGCCTGGAGATGCTCCAGCACATCCGCTCGGTGTCGCCCCGCACCCGGGTGATCATCATCACCGGCTATTCCGAGGTGCGCCTGGCGGTGGAGCTCATGCGCAAGGGCGCCTTCGACTACATCGGCAAGCCGCTCTACCCGGACGAGCTGGTGATGCGCGTGCAGGATGCGCTGGCCGCCTCCCCGACGCCCGCCGCACCCACCGCGCCCGCAGGAGGGGCAGGGGCCTCACCGGCGCCCGCCGACCCCGGGGGCGAGGACACCTACGTGGAGGGCACCGGCAACGAGGCCCGCACCATCGCCCGCCACATCGGCCTGGTGGCCCCCACCGACATGAGCGTGATGATCACCGGCGAGACCGGCACCGGCAAGGAGTACGTGGCCCGCCGCATACACCGCATGAGCGCCCGCGCCGCCGGCCCCTTCGTGGCGGTGGATTGCGGCGCGCTGCCCAAGGAGCTGGCCGGCAGCGAGCTCTTCGGCCACACCAAGGGCGCCTTCACCGGGGCCGTGAGCGACCGCGCCGGCAGCTTCGAGCAGGCCGACGGCGGCACCCTCTTCCTGGACGAGGTGGGCAACCTCACCTACGACAACCAGGTGAAGTTGCTGCGCGTGCTGCAGGAGCGCCGCTTCAAGCGCATCGGCGGCACCAAGGACATCGGCACCGACGTGCGCATACTGGCCGCCACCAACGAGGACCTGCACCAGGCCGTGGCCGAGGGCCGCTTCCGCGAGGACCTGCTGCACCGCATCAACGAGTTCACCATCCACCTGCCCGCGCTGCGCGAACGCAAGGAGGACATCACCCGCTTCGCCCACCACTTCATGGAACTGGCCAACGCCCGGTTGGGCCGGCAGGTGGAGCGCTTCGAGGAGCCCGCCATGAAGGCCCTGCTGGAGCACACATGGAGCGGCAACCTGCGCGAGCTGGGCAACGTGGTGAAGCGCGCCGTGCTGCTGAGCACCGGCGACACCATCAGCGCCGATTGCCTGCCCGCCGTGGTGCTGGCCGGGCCGGGGGCGCCCGCTCCCGGCAAGCCCGCCGAACCCACCGCCGAGGGGCTGCGCAACGTGGCCCACCAGGCCGAGCGCACCGCCATACTCGCCGCCCTGGAGCGCAACGGCTACAACAAGTCGCGCACCGCCGAGCAGCTCAACATCGACCGCAAGACGCTCTACAACAAGCTCAAGGGCTTCGGCATCGAGGTGTGAGCCCGCCGCCCCGCCCACCACCGCCGCATGCCGCAGGAACTCGGTCGGGAACGCAAGGAGCGACGGCTCATGGTGCTGCTCTTCGTGGGCACCATGGTGCTGATGCTGGGCCTCACCTATCTCACCCACCTGAGCATGCGCGACCATGCGCACGTGACCCGCGAGCTGCGCTTCCTCAACACCCTGGCCCTGGAGCTGGAGGATGTGCGCGTGCGGCTGGTGGACCAGGAGACCGGGGCCCGCGGCTACCTGCTCACCGACGACTCCACCTACCTGCATCCCTACCTGCTGGCCCTGGCCAGCCGCCCCGCGGAGGAGGAGCAGCTGCGCGCGCTGGCCCGGGGCACCCGCTTCGAGGCGCCGGTGGATTCCCTGCTGCGCCAGACCGCGCGCGCCACCGACATGCACCGCCTGCTGGTGCTCAACACCGACCGGTCGCGCGGGGCCCGGCGTGCCGAGAAGGAACGCCTGGAGCTGGGACGCGGCACCATGGAGGACGCCCGCGCGCTCTTCCGCGGCATCATGGCCGACATCACCGCCGAACGCCGGCACTACCTGGCCCCCGCCGGCAACGCGGGCACATCGCCCCGCCTGTTGGTCTCCACCCTGCTGCTGGCCATACTGGCCACCTCCGTGCTGGTGTGGCGCCTCAACCGCGCCCTGCGCCGCACCGCGCACGTGAAGTACATGCTGCGCTCGAAGGTGCGCGACCTGGACGCCGAGGTGAGCGCCCGCCGCGCCGTGCAGGACCTGCTGCAACAGGTGCTGGACACCTCCCCCGCCGGGGTGATGACCCTGCGCGCGGTGCGCAACGACCAGGGCGCCATCATCGACCTGGAGTGGACCATGGCCAACCAGAGCGCGGGCGCCATCCTGGGGCACGACGGGCTCACCGGCCGGCGCCTGCTCGAGCTGTTCCCCGACGACCGCGCCACGGGCCTGTTCGACGAGTTCAGGCACGTGGTGGAGACCGGCGAAGTGGCCCGCGGCGAGACCCATCACCTGGCCGGCGCATCGGACCGCTGGCTGATGACCGATCGCGCCAAGCTCGATGACGGCCTGCTGGTGGTGTTCAGCGACATCACCGAGCAGCGCTTCCTGCAACAGGTGGCCAAGGACCAGGAGCGCCACGAGCTCATCGGCCAGATCACCCGCACCCTGGCCCACGAGGTGCGCAACCCGCTCACCAACATCCACCTGGCCATGGAGCAGTTGCAGGACGATCTCGGTGCGGCGCCCCCGCCCGCCGGACAGGCAGGCACGGTGGCCGCCCTGCTGGAGATCATGCAGCGCAACCTGGGGCGCATCGGCGGGCTGGTGAAGGAGATGCTGGAATCGACCAAGCGGCATGACGTGGCCCTGGAGCGCCACCCCCTGGCGGACCTGGTGCGGGCCGCGTGGGCCACCGTGCGCGACCGGGCCGGCCTGCGCGGCGTGGAGGTGCGCCTGCACGAGCACAACGGCGGGCGGACGGTGATGGCCGACAAGGGGCCGTTCGTGCTGGCGATCACCAACATCCTGGTGAACGCCATCGAGGCCATCGAGACCGGCCGGGGCCTGCTGGAGATCCACATCCGCCAGGACCATGACCGGCCCGTGCTGGCCATCTCCGACACCGGCCGCGGCATGGGGCCCGATGAGCTGAAGAAGCTCTTCACCCCCTCGTTCACCAAGCGCACCGGCGGCCTGGGCATGGGGCTGATGACCACCCGGTCCATCCTCGATGCGCACCGCGTGGCCGTGGAGGTGGAAAGCGAACCCGGCAAGGGCACCACCTTCACCCTGCGCTTCCCCGAACGGGCGTAGACCGGAGCGGCGGCGTCACCGCGCGCCGGCCATGGTCTTCAGCGCCGGCTCGTTCTTGTTGGCCAGTTGCCCGCACGCGGCATCGATGTCGCGCCCGCGGCTGCGCCGGATCCGCGCGATGATCCCCTTGCGGTCCAGGTACTGTTGGAAGGCCTCGGCGTCCTTTGCGTCGGTCCGGCCGAAGCCACCGGCGTCGATCGGGTTGTACTCGATCAGGTTCACCTTGGCGTGCACGTCGCTGGCGTACTTCACCAGTTCCTGCGCATCGGCGAGCGAGTCGTTGAAGCCGCGCAGCAGGATGTACTCGAAGGTGACCTCCTTGCGCGTGACGCGGGTGTAGTACCGCAGCGCGTCCTTCAGTTCGGCGAGCGTGTTCTGCTCGTTGATCGGCATGATGCGGTCGCGCTTGGCATCGTTGGCAGCGTGCAGCGAGAGGGCCAGGTTGAAGCGGGCACCGTCATCGGCCAGCTTGCGGACCATCTTGGCGATGCCCGCAGTGCTCACGGTGATGCGGCGCGCGCTCATGCCCAGGCCGTCCTCGGCGGTGATGCGCTCGGCACTGCGCATGGTGTTGGCGTAGTTGAGCAGCGGCTCGCCCATGCCCATGTACACGATGTTCGTGAGGCCCTGCTCGTAGTACTTCCGCGCCAGGCCATCGATCAGCACCACCTGGTCGTAGATCTCCTGCGCATCGAGGTTGCGGATGCGTTTGAGCCGGCCCGTGGCGCAGAAGCTGCACGAGAGGCTGCACCCGATCTGGCTGCTGATGCAGGCGGTGAGCCGCGTGGGCGTGGGGATCAATACGCCTTCCACCACGTGGCCGTCCCAGGTCTTGAAGGCGCACTTCACCGTGCCGTCCTGGCTGCGTTGCTCTTCCACCAACACCAACGGGCGCAATGCCGTACGCTCCGCCAACCGCGCCCGGAACGTCTTGGGCAGGTCGCTCATGTCATCGAACGAGCGGGCCTTCTTCTTCCACAGCCACTCCCACAGCTGCTTGGCGCGGTAGGGCTTTTCGCCGAGTTCCGCCACGAGGGACCTCACCCCGTCCAGGGAAAGCGATCGGATGTCGGTGGGGGCCATGGTGCAAAGGTACCGGGGCTCAGAGCAGCGCCTCCACCACGCGCATGTCCATGGCGGTGGTCACCTTGATGTTGCGCTCCTCGCCCTCCACCAGGGCCACTTTCACGCCGAGGCGCTCCACCATCACGGCCTCATCGGTGAAGCCCTCCTCGTAGGGCGGCTCGAAGGCCTTGCGCAGCAGGTCGGCGTGGAAGCATTGGGGGGTTTGCACGGCCAGCAGTTTGGAGCGGTCCAGCGCGCGCGAGCCTTCGGCGGTGGTCTCGCGGATGCTGGGCACCACGGGCACCACTGGGATCACGGCGGCCTGCTTGTCGGCGGCATCGAAGCAACGCGCGATCAGCTCGGCGCTCACCAATGGGCGCACGCCGTCATGCACGGCGACCAAGCCGTCATGGGCCACCTTCTCCAACCCGGCCTTCACGCTGTGCCAGCGCTGCTCGCCGCCGGCCACCACTTCGTGCTTGATGAAGAAGCGATGGCCCATGCACAGGGCGCGCCAGATGTCGAAGTGCTCCTTGGGCAGCACCACGATCAGCGGCATATCGGGGTCGTACCGGTGGAAGGCCTCGATGGTCCACATCAGCAGGGGCCGGCCCTTGACGGACTGGAACTGCTTGGGCACGGGCCCGCCGAGGCGCTTGCCGGCCCCGCCGGCGACGATGATGGTGGTGCGTGGCATGGAGCGAAGATCGGCATCGCGGGGCCACTTCGGCCACCGGCTACCGGTAGAGCCACTGCGCGGGGTCCACCTTCACCAGGCCGTCGGCGGTCACCTTCCACAGTTCCAGGTGGGCCTTGCTGCCGTTCTCGTCGGTGAGCACCGTGCCGATGGGCTGCTTGGTGCCCACCTTCTGGCCCTTGGCCACGCTCACGTCGCGCAGGTTGCTGTACACGCTGCGGTACACGCCGTGGCTCAGGATCACCGCCTTGCCGGCGCCGGGCATCACCAGCACGCTGGTGACCTCCCCGCGGAACAGGGCCCGCACCGGGGCGTTGGGCTCGGTGGTGATGTCGATGCCGTTGTTCTCGATCACGATGCCGGGCAGCACCGGGTGGTTCTGCTTGCCGAAGCGGCTGGTGATCACGCCCTTTTCCACCGGCCAGGGGAGCTTGCCGCGGTTCTTCTCGAAGTCGGCGTTGAGTTCCTTGGCCTCGGGGGTGAGGGTGATGTCCAGCTTGCCGCCCTTGGCCGCACCGGGCTTGGGCTTGAGCTCGGCCTCGATCGCCTTTCGGATGGCGGCGTCGAGCTGCTTGCGTTGTTGTTCCTGCTTCTTCTGGGTCTCGCGCAGGCGGCCCTCCTCCTTTTTCAGGTCGGAAAGTGCGCTCACCTGGCCGCTGCGGTCGGCGTCCAGGCGGCGGCGCTCGGCCTGCTGCTCGTTGAGCAGGTCCACCTTGGCGGCGCGTTGCTCCTTGAGCCCTTGGAGGCGGGCGGCGATCTGCTCCTGGGCCTCTTCGATCAGGCGGGCCTGGCGGTTGCGCTGCTGCGCGATCTGGTCCAGGTAGCGGCCGCGCTTCCACGCCTGCTGGAAATCGGCGGCGGCGAAGATGTAGCTCATGCGGTCGTAGGCGCTGCGGTTGCGGTAGGCGAACTGCAGCATGCGGCCGTACTCCTCCTTGAGGCCCTCGAGGTCGGCCTGGAGCGAGCGCACCATCTCCTCGTCCTCGGCGATCCGCTGCTCCACCCGGCGCACCTCGCCGCCCATGGTGCGGATCAGCTGCTCGCGGGCCTGGATGCGGCTCTCCAGCAGGTCCAATTGCCCCTGCGTGGTGCGTTGCTCCTTGCGCGCCTGCTCGATCAGGGCGGTGGTGGTGCGGATCTGCTTGTCCAGGTCGGCCCGCTTCTTCTCCAGGTCCTTGCGGCTTTGGGCGGTGGCCGTGGCGCACACCAGCATGAGCATGCCCACCGTGGCCCATGCGGCCGCCTTGCGGATGGTGGCCCGGGAGCGGCTCATGGCATGGGGGTGAATTTCTCCGGTACGCGGAAGTTCATCGGCAAGGGGCCCTCGCGCTCGATGCGCGACAGCTCCAAGGTACCGCTGGCCTGCCGCCCGGGCCCGCTCACACTGATGTGGATGCGGGTGGGCAGGTGGTGCATCTCGGCGCCGGCGCGCTCCTCATAACGCACGTCGGCCGTGCGGTCGTGCGCCAGGTCGGCCAGTTGCACGCGCATCACCCGGAAGTGGTCGGGCTCGAACCAATAGCGCATCACCACGGCCTCCTGCTCCTCGGCCTGGCGCAGGGTGCGCTCCAGGCGGCGCTCGTTCATGCCTTGGTCGCGGGCGGCGGAGTCGGCGGGCGCCACTTCGTCGGCGGCCTTCACGAAACGGCGCTTGGCCTTGGTGGTGAGCACGTAGCGGCCGTCCTCGCGGTCGTTGCGGTACCGGCTCTCGGCGTCCAGGCCGATGGCGCGCCCCAGCAGGGCCTGTTGCAGCAGGTCCAGCCCGGGGTTGAAGCCGAACTTGGCGCGGGCCTGCGCGGTGTCGCCCCGGAAGTAGCGGTCGCCGAGCTTGTCCAGGATGTGCAGGCTGTCGGGGGTTACCAGTATCCGGGCCATCTCGATCCCCAGCAGCGGCACCACGCTCACCCACACGGCGCTGTCCGCGGTCATGCGCACCACGGCCTTGAAGCTGCGCGACCCCTCGGGGAGGTCCACCTGCACCTGGGCACGGGCGGAGTAGTACCGGAAGGTGTCGGGCCGCTCGTGGGCCAGGGCGCGCTCCAGGATCTTCTCCGTGGAGCGGGCGGGGATGTCGCCCCCGATGATGGGCAGCGGCTTGCGGCTTTTGCAGGCGGTGGCCGTCACGGCCAGGAGCAGGGCGCCGTGGACCAGGGCCTTCATTCCACCCAGGTGCCTTGGTCGATCTTGCGGTCCAGGGCCTCGGTGGTGCCGCCCAGGCCCTTGGCCCGGCGCCATTGCTCCAAGGCGCCCTGGTCGTCGCCCAGCTGGTAGAGGATGTCGCCGTAGTGCTCCACGATCAAGCCCTGGTCGCGCCCGCCGCTCTCCAGCGCCTTCTCGATCCATTCACGCGCCTCGATGAACTTGCCCGCGCGGAACAGCACCCAGGCGTAGGTGTCCAGGTAGGAGGGCTGGCCCGGTGCCAGCTCGTTGGACCGCTTGCTCATGCGTTCGGCCTTGTCCAGCTGCACGTTGCGCACGCTCAGGTAGTAGGCGTAGTTGTTGAGCGTGTTGGGGTCGTCGGGCATCACGCCGAGGGCCTTCTCGAAGGCGGCGTCGGACTTGTCGAAGCGCATGGCCTCGTTGTGGGTGTCGCCCAGGCTGCTCCAGAACTGGGCCAGCAGGGGCGGGTTGTCCACCACCAGGTCGCGGCCGGTCACCAGGGCGTCCACGGCCTCGTCGTGCCGGCCCAGGCGCGAGAGGGCGATGCCGTTGAACAGGTGCGGCTCGGGCAGGGTGGGGAAGAGTTCGGCGGCGTCGGCCGAATGCTGGCGCAGCCCCTCGTCGTCGCCCAGTTGCAGGTCCAGCTGCATCACCTGGAACCAGATGGGGAAGCGGTCCTTCTCGTGGCGCAGGGCCAGCAGGAACTGCTCGCGCGCGCCTTCGAGGTCACCGTCGCGCAGCAGGAAATCGCCGTGGATGCTGTGGGGCTTGCCGCTCTCGGGGTGGGCCTTCTCCAGGATGTCGATCAGGCCGTACGACCGGCGCACCAGGGTGGGGCGGTCTGCGGGGTCCAGGCCTTCGTGCCCGCTCATCTCGAAGAAGCCGATGAGCACCTGCATCTTGGCGTCCAGGTCCATCTCGGGGTCTTGGAACACCAGCCCCAGCTGGTCGAAGGCCTCCTCGTGCAGGCCGTTGGCGTAGAGGTGCTCGGCCAGCCCCAGGCGCAGCATGCTGTTGGCGGGGTCCAGCTCCAGGGCCTTGATGTATTGGGCGCGGGCCTTGTCCTTCTCGCCGCGCCGGTCGTAGAGTTCGCCCAGCAGGGCCTGGTAGGCGGCCACCTGCGGATGGGCCCCGATGGCGCGCTGCACCAGTTCTTCGGCCTGTTCCATGCGGCCCGCGGCGGCGAGCATGCCGAACTGCTGCATGATCACCTCCTCGTTCAGGCCGAAGCGCTCTTCCATGCGGGCGAACACGCGCCCGGCCTCGTCCATGCGACCGGTGCGCGCCAGGGTGTTGGCCAGGTCGAAGTAGACCTCGTAGCGGTCGGGCCACCGGTCGATGATGCCGTTGTAGACCTCCACGGCCTGCTTGGGCTGGTGGGCCTGCTGGTACAGGTCGGCCAGCAGGAAGCGGTACCAGATGTTCGCGGCGTCGGCGTCAATGGCCTTGCGGGCGTGGTCCAGGGCGCTGGGCATTTCCTGGGCCTGGTGGTAGAGCTTGCCCAGCTCGAAGTGCGCGGCGGCGTTGGCGGGGTCGATCTTCAGGCATTGCTCGTAGAGGCCGATGGCCTTGGCGCCGTTGCCGGTGAGGCGGGCCTGGGTGGCCTCCAGGTAGAGCTTCAGGCTCTTGGCGCGCCGGTCCTTGGCCGGGGCGGCCAGGGCGGCCTCGCCGGTGGCCGTGACCGCCGGCCGCGCACCGCCGCACGCGGCCAGCAGCAGGGCCGTGGCGAGGGTGCAGAGGGTGGTGCGCAGGGGGTTCATCGCCAAAAGGTACGGGGGTTCAGCCCGCGGTGCTGTCGTCGCTCAGGCTCAGGTCCATGGCACGGCCGGTCACACGGGCCCGCTGGCCGATCATGCTGTTGCCCACCACGGCGTCCTGTACCCGTGCATCATCGCGCAGGATCGAATTCCGTACCACGCTGCCCACGATGGTGGCGCCGTGGCCCACCGACACATCGGGCCCCACGATGCTGTTGATGATGGAGACCCCCTCGCCGATGAAGCACGGGGCGATCACCACGCTGTTCTCCTGCTTCAGCGTGGGGCTCACCAGCCCCGGGTCGTCCCGCAGGAAGCCCAGCACTTTGGCGTTGGTGTCCACCATGGCGTTCTTGTTGCCGCAGTCCATCCACACGTCCACGCTGCCGGCCTTGAAGCGCGCGCCCTGCCGCTTCATGTTCTCCATGGCGTTGGTCAGCTGGTACTCGCCCTTGTCCCTGATGTCGTTGTCCACCAGGTGTTGCAGCTCCCGCCGCAGGCGGTCGCCGTCGGCGAAGTAGTAGATGCCGATGATGGCCAGGTCGCTCACGAAGGTCTGCGGCTTCTCCACGAACTCGGTGATGATGCCGTCCGCATCGAGCTTCACCACACCGAAGGGGCGCGGGTCCTCCACCTTGTTCACCCAGATCACCCCGTCGCAGTCCTTGTCCAGCTTGAGCTTTGCGCGGAAGAGCGTATCGGCGAAGGCCACGATCACCGGGCCGTGCAGGGCGCTTTGGGCGCAGAGGATGGCGTGGGCGGTGCCCAGGGCCTCGGTCTGGTAGTGGATGCTGCCCG